>NZ_JBRREB010000029.1:0-62443 GCF_056759995.1 Stenotrophomonas sp. STEN030
TCCCCAACCCTCCCCTTCGCTACGCAAAAGGGAGGGAGCGTAGAGCCGAGCCGTGCTCGGCAGGGGTGTTACCGGTAGAGCCTCAGCCGAGCATGGCTCGGCACTACGGTTCAATGCGCCGACGAGCGTGAGAACAGGTTGATCACCAGTACCCCGGCGCAGATCAGGCCGATGCCGACGATCGCCGCCGCATCAAGCTTCTGCTTGAACACGAACAGGCCGATCAAGGAGATCAGCACGATGCCGACACCGGACCAGATCGCATAAGCGATACCGGTAGGGATGGTTTTCATCACCAACGCCAGCAACCAGAAGCACACGCTGTAGCCGGCCAAGGCACCAACGGTTGGCCATAGTCGGCTCATTCCATCAGAAGCCTTGAGCAGGGAGGTGGCGAGCACTTCCAGAGCGATGGCACAGGCCAGTAGTGCGTAGGCGTTCATGACGGTGCTCGAAGAAGTGTCCGCCAATTCTAGCGGCGCAGTTCTTACGTCACCGAACTCTTACGTCATCGAATTAGACTGGGCCTGCCATATCGACCCAGGTCCGCATGGCAGGCGCCGAGACAACAAGCACAAGGAACGGGGAGCAAGGAGCCACGGAACGGTAGTGCCGCAGTGGGCTTGCAATGGGTGCGCAGGGGGCGTGCCGGCAAGCTGGTCTGGTGGCGGCCGTGAGCGGGCCATTGCTTGAGTGCCGGGTTTGCGCGTTGTCGGGTGTAATTTCCCCGGACGTTTGTGCAGCACAGATCGCGCCAGTGCCCCAAGTGGTGCCAGACTCCGATCCACAATCCCAATGCAAACGATAGATGGCCTACTACGCGCTGTTACAGATGTTTGGGTTGTTGATCGTCGCCCATGCCGTGGCCGACTACCCCTTGCAGGGTGAGTTTCTGTCGCGCGCCAAGAACCGGCATGCGCCGGTGGCCGACGTGCCGTGGTACCAGGCACTCGCAGCGCATGGAGTCATCCATGGCGGCGCGGTGGGCTGGATCACCGGCAGCATCGTGCTTGGGGTGCTGGAAACCCTGAGCCACATGCTGATCGACGATTTCAAGTGTGGTCACCGCATCAGCTACAACCTGGACCAGGCCCTGCACGTGGCCTGCAAGGTGCTGTGGCTGGCATTGTTGTTGCTGATGCCGGATCTGCCCTGATCAACGCCCCGGTGGCTGCCTGTCCGAGCTTCCGTGCTGCTGTGATCCACGGGCTTTGGGCGCCGTTTGCAGCCAAATGGCCGCACACAAACCCGGTCGCGAGCTGAAAGCCAGTACCGATATGCCAGCGTGAAGCCGGGACTTGGGCGAAAATAGCCGATCCACGCACCACAAGACCTCGCGCTGCATGCCTTCCCTGCCTCAAAACACCCGCTACGCCGACTCCCTGCGTCTGTCCGTTGCCCCGATGATGGATTGGACCGACAGGCATTGCCGGGTATTCCACCGGCTGCTGGCGCCGGGGGCGCGGCTGTATACCGAGATGGTGCATGCCAATGCGGTGATCCATGGCGACCGCGAGCGGCTGATTGGCTTCAATCCGGTCGAACAGCCGCTGGCCCTGCAGTTGGGTGGCAGCGATCCGGCGGCGTTGGCGCAGGCCGCACGGATTGCCGCCGACTGGGGCTATGACGAGGTCAATCTCAACTGTGGCTGCCCGTCCGATCGGGTCCAGGCCGGGCGTTTTGGCGCCTGCTTGATGCGCGAACCTGAATTGGTTGCTGAATGCGTCGCGGCGATGGTGGCGGCGGTGGATATCCCGATCACCGTGAAATGCCGCCTGGGTGTGGACGAGGACAAGGATTACGAGGTTTTTGCCGGTTTTGTGGACCGGCAGGTACAGGCCGGCGCTGCGATGGTGGTGGTGCATGCCCGTAATGCCTGGCTCAAGGGCCTGTCGCCCAAGGAGAACCGTGAGATCCCGCCGCTGCGCTATGAATGGGCTTATCAGCTCAAGCGTGAGCGCCCGACGCTGCCGTTGGTGATCAATGGCGGTATCGCCACGGTCGAGGCGGCGCAGCAGCATATGCAGCACCTGGACGGGGTAATGCTCGGCCGGGCGGCTTACCACGACCCCTACGTGCTGCATGCGTTGGACTGTGCCCAGACCGGGCAGCCGCTGCGTGGGCGTGAGGAACTGTTGGTCGCGCTGCGTCCGTATGTGGAAGCGCAGCTGGCCGCCGGGCTGGCCCTGAAGCACATCACCCGGCACCTGCTTGGCCTGTTCCATGGGCAGCCGGGTGGGCGCGGTTTCCGCCAGGTGCTGAGCGAGGGCGCACACCGGCCCGGCGCCGACTGGGCCTTGGTCGAGCAGGCGTTGCAGGTCACCCGTCGGCAGGCGGAACGGGTGGCGTGAAGCGTCCGCTGGGGCGGTTGTTCGGCATTTGTCCGGTCAGCTTGCTGAACGAGTGCACGGGGCAGGGGCCGGGTTCAGATCGGATTCACCCCTAAAAATCAAGAATTTGGCTCGATTTCGTAAGGTCTCGGGAAATTTTTCGCGGGCCGTGGTTTACGAATTTTGAACGTTGCCTCGCCGTCCGCTAGGATCTGTCCCATGCATTCGCTTTCCCGTCGTCGTCTGCTGGTCGCCCTGATTGCCACGTTGGTCGTGGCCGGTCCGTGCGTGGTCGTGGCGTCGGCGCAGCAGCCGCAGCAGTCGCGGGGAGATAACGCCCGTGGTGTTGAGGGTGGTGAGCGTGTTGCCCGTGCCGGCCGCCAGGCGGGTACAGACCGCTCGTTGTCCGACGCCGTGCGGCGCGTGCAACGCGAGACCGGTGGGCGCATTCTTGGTGCAGAACGCGTGCCGTATGACGGCCGCGACATCAATCGTGTCAAATACATGGATGACCGTGGGCGCGTACGCTACATGGACGACCCTGCGCCTTCACGAGACCACCCGCGCGAACAGCGGGCGGAGCTGCCACCACGCGGCGATAACTCCTGAACAGCGATAGTGGTTGTGGTTTTTGAATACACACGCTGGCCGCCAGGCCGGCCCAAAGTACTAGGGAGAGTTCATGCGTATCCTTCTGGTTGAAGACGAAGCCCCGCTGCGGGAAACCCTTGCGGCACGCCTCAAGCGCGAAGGTTTCGCCGTGGATGCCGCTCAGGATGGCGAAGAAGGCCTGTATATGGGCCGCGAAGTGCCGTTCGACGTGGGCATCATCGATCTGGGCCTGCCCAAGATGTCGGGCATGGAGCTGATCCGCGCGCTGCGTGACGAGGGCAAGAAATTCCCGGTGCTGATCCTGACCGCACGTTCCAGCTGGCAGGACAAGGTCGAGGGCCTGAAGCAGGGCGCCGACGACTACCTGGTCAAGCCGTTCCACGTCGAAGAGCTGCTGGCTCGCGTCAACGCGTTGCTGCGCCGCGCCGCTGGCTGGTCCAAGCCGACCCTGGAATGTGGCCCGGTGGCGCTGGATCTGGCCGCACAGACGGTGAGCGTGGCCGGCAGCAATGTCGACCTGACCAGCTACGAGTACAAGGTGCTGGAGTACCTGATGATGCATGCCGGTGAGTTGGTCTCCAAGGCCGACCTGACCGAACACATCTACCAGCAGGACTTCGACCGCGACTCCAACGTGCTGGAAGTGTTCATTGGCCGCCTGCGCAAGAAGCTCGATCCGGATGGCGAATTGAAGCCGATCGAAACCGTGCGTGGCCGCGGTTACCGTTTCGCGATTCCGCGCAACGAGGGCTGAGCCCCGTAGGGGCATAGCGTCATGACGGGCCGTCAGTGGCTATTGAAGCGTTGGCGGCCCCGCTCTTTGCAGGCCCGCCAGCTGCTGGCTGCCTCGGTGGGCCTGGTGGCCTTCCTGGCCTTGGCCGGTTACGCGCTGGATGCGGCCTTCGGCCAGACTGCGCGTGACAACCTCAGCGAACGCCTGAAGAACTACGCCACCGCCTATGCCGGTGGCATCGATTTCACCCGTGATGGCTCGCTGTACATCCGCGAACAGCCACCGGATCCGCGTTTTGATTTCCCCGGCAGCGGCCTGTACCTGCAGGTCGTCATGCCCGGCCATGTAGCGAACTCGATGTCGGCCGAAGGGCCGATGCTGCCGGACGTGAGCGAGCGTACGCTCAAGCCGCGTGAGGAAGTGTTCGAAGGCCCATTACCCATCACCCAGATCGACGGCACGCCCGGCGAGGTCTATCGCTATGGCATGGGCCTGGTTTGGGGTGGTGATGGCGCGCCCGAATCCGAATTTCCGTACACCATCTATGTACTCGAGGACTCGCGCGCACTGGGCATGCAGCTGCGCAGCTTCCGTGCGGCGGTGTGGTTCTGGCTGGGTGTTACCGGCCTGATCCTGCTGTTGCTGCAGACGCTGGTGCTGCAGTGGAGCCTGCGTCCACTCAAGCGCGTGATCAACGAATTGACTCGTGTGCAGCGCGGCGAACGCGAGCGCATGAGCGAACTGCATCCGCGCGAGCTGGAGCCGCTGACCGAAAGCATCAACGCCTTCATCGAAAGCGAGCGCGAAAACCTCGAGCGCCAACGCAACACTCTGGCTGACCTGGCGCACAGCCTGAAGACACCGCTGGCCGTGCTGCGCACCCAACTGGAAAGCGGCACCAGCAACGATGCCGAGCTGCGCGAAGAAGTAGGCGTGCAGCTGCAGCGCATGAACAACCTGGTGTCCTACCAGCTGGCGCGTGCGGCATCGTCCGGACACAAGCTGTTCTCGGCACCGGTGCCGATCGAAACCACCGCCGAAGAAATCGTGCGTGGATTGGAGAAGGTCTACGCGGCCAAGGGTGTGTTCTGCGAGTTCGAGGTAACGCCGGGGGTGAACTTCTACGGCGAGCCGGGCGACCTGCAGGAACTGCTGGGCAACCTGCTCGAGAACGCCTTCAAGTGGGCCAACCGCCGCGTCCTGCTGACTGCCAAGCCGATCACCGCAGGCAACGGCAAGCGCGCAGGCTTGGTGCTGGCGGTGGACGATGATGGCCCGGGTATTGCCGAGGACAACATCGCCAAGGTGCTGCAGCGTGGCGTGCGTGGCGATGAGCGCGTGCAGGGCCATGGCATCGGTCTGTCGATCGTGCAGGACCTGATCAAGGCCTATCGCGGTGAACTGCAGGTCAAGCGTTCCGAAGAACTGGGCGGTGCCCGTTTTGAAGTGACCTTGCCGCCGGGTATCTGATTCCGTGCTGGGTCATGGCTTCAGCAGGTCGGCTGCCTGTGCTCAGCCCTACCGCAGCCCAGCTTCAACCGGGCCATAAAACCGCCGCAGATGCTCCGCCACCGCCGGCATCGTCCGCACTAGCAGTTCCGGCGCCGAGAAGTGGTACTCACTGACCACCGCAAAAAATTCCTCCGGTGCTTCCGCCGCATACGGATCAATCACGGTCTCAACATCCGCATCCACCTGCGCGCAGAACGCGTCATAGGCCTGCTGGAAATCCAGCGCCCATTGCCGCTGCCATTCGCGCGGCAACGGCGGCGTGCCATCGATGGCGCCATCCAGCGCATCGATCTTGTGTGCCATCTCATGCACGGCGACACAGAAGCCGGCTTGCGGATCCGCAATGTCACCCTGCACATCGGCCCACGAAAGGATCAGCGGGCCGCTGCCCCATGCCTCGCCGATCAGCTCGTCGTCCCACTCGTGCAATACCCCGGCCGCGTCGGTATGGGTCTGGCGCACGCGAAACGCATCCGGGTACACCACCAGCTCCGACCAACCATGCAGGCCCTCGCGGCCGAACTCGATCAGCGGCAGGCAACACAAGGCAGCCAGCAACATGCGCTGGCCCTCGTCCAATTCCAGCCCGGCCACCGGGGTGATGGTTTTGCGTTGCAGGAACAGTTCCACCAGCGCCCGCAGCTTGCGCTCGCGTTCGGCGGACAATACGGACAGCCACAGGCATTGCCGGCAGGTTTGCTGCCAGAGATCGTCATCGAGCGGAGGCGGTGTGCGCTGCCACCAGCGCAACAACGACTGGATCAGCGGAACATCCCGGGCAGCAGGCGATGCCAGCGCGGTGCACGCAGGCGCGGCAGCAGATCATCGTCACTGCCGCCACCGGCACGCGGGGTGGCGGTCTTGGCCGGGACCGGAGTCGCCGGCGGGGCGTTGGCGATGCTGACGGCGGCGGCCGGGGCGGCTACGCGCTCCACTTCGGCCGGGGCGTAGCTGCACGCACTTTGGCCAGCGCCGCCGAGCGCATCCGAAGCCTGCGCTGCAACTGGCGCCAGCAACAGGATCAGGCAATGAGCGAGGTGGCGCATCGTCAACATCCAAAGGCGGGCTAATTCCCGATTCTAGCCTGCTTTTTCTCCAGAAAAGGGGAGCGGCGCTGGGCGGCCCTCGGGGCATGCCGCATAATTTCCGGGTCTGTTGTGAGGGAACTGTCGTGGATGACCGCCAACTGCTGGCCAAGCTGGGTACCGGAGCCTTGTCCGGTGACGCGCTGGCGCGTGAGCTTGGGCTGACCCGGGCGGCCGTCTGGAAGCGTATTCAAGGGCTGCGCGCCGCTGGCGTGGCGATCGAGGGCCGTGCCGGTGACGGTTATCGGCTGGCCCAGCCGCTTGAGTTGCTGGATCCGGCGCAGATCCGCACCGGCCTGCCGGCGGCGGTATTGCCGCTGCTGTCCGAGCTGGAAATAGCTTGGACATTGAGCTCAACCAACACGGAATTGCTGCAGCGCAGCGCGCCTGAGCGCGGAACCGCGGTGCTGTTGGCCGAACGCCAGACCGGCGGCCGTGGTCGCCGTGGCCGCCATTGGGCCTCGCCGCTGGCCGCGCATGTCTATCTTTCACTGTCGCGCGGCTTTGGCGGCGGCCTGTCGCGGATGGGCGGGCTGAGCCTGGCGGTCGGCGTGGCGGTGGTCGAAGCCCTGCACGGGCTGGGTTTTCGCAACGCCGGCTTGAAGTGGCCCAACGACGTGGTCGTGGACGGACACAAGCTCGGCGGCCTGCTGGTGGAGGGCGGTGGCGAATTTGCCGGGCCGGCACGGGCGGTGATCGGGCTGGGTTTGAACGTGCGCATGCCGCAGGCCAGTGCCGCCGATATCACCCAGCCGTGGACCGATCTGGATACGCTGGCCGGCGCCGAGGTCTCCCGCAATACCGTGGTGACGGCTTTGCTGGCGTCCCTGCTGCCGGCGTTGGAGCAATTCGAGCAGCACGGTCTGGCACCGTTCCTGCCGCGCTATGCGGGCATGGATGTGTTGCAGGGCCGCGCGGTTCGGGTGGAAGAGGCCGGTGTGCTGCACGATGGCGTGGCCTGCGGGCTGGCCGAGGACGGCGCATTGCGGGTGAATATTGATGGGCGGGAAACCTGTTTCCATGCCGGCGAAGTCAGCGTGAGGGCGGCATGAGCGATTGGTTGTTTGATCTGGGCAATTCGCGTTTCAAATTTGCGCCGCTGCACGGCAATCGCGCCGGCAGCGTGCAGGCCTGGGCGCATGGCGCCGAGGCGATCACCGCCAGCGCGCTGGAAGCCCTGCCGCAAGGCGACACCGCCTGGGTAGCCAGCGTTGCCTCGGCGGCGTTGACCGAAGAAGTCATGCAGATTCTGCAGGCCCGCTTCACCACGGTGCAGGTGGCAAAAACCCTGCCGCAGTGTGCGGGCGTAACCGTGGCCTATGCACGCCCGGAGAAGTTCGGCGTGGATCGCTTCCTCGGCTTGCTGGCGGTGGCACCAGCGCAGAAGTCGGTGCTGGTGGTCGGCGTCGGCACCGCGCTTACCATCGACCTGATCGATGCTGATGGCCTGCATCGTGGCGGCCGCATCGGCGCTTCGCCAACGGTGATGCGTGAAGCCCTGCATGCGCGCGCTGTGCAGTTGCCCGCCACCGGCGGCGACTACGCCGAGTTCGCCAACGACACCGCCGATGCGTTGGCTTCCGGCTGCGATGGCGCTGCGGTGGCACTGGTCGAACGCAGCCTGCGCCAAGCGCAGCTGTTGCTTGGCAGCGAGCCGGCACTTGTAGTGCATGGCGGCGGCGCATTGCCGTTGCTGCCGTTGCTGCCTGAGGCCGACTACCGGCCGGCACTGGTGCTGGATGGTCTGGCGCGCTGGGCAGTTCACCACGGCGCGTGCGCCCGGTAGGATCACCGCATGCTGACCCGTCTCCTTATCGTCCTGCTGGCCATCCTCAATGTTGGCGTCGCACTGTGGTGGATGGCGCCGCGTACCGAACCGGTGGCCGCAGCGCCACGTGCCGAGCCCGGCGTCGCCAGTCTGGAAGTGCTGCCGTCACCTGCGCCGGACAACGCCAGTCCCGCGGCCCCGTCTATTACTGAAACCCGGGTTGCAGCGGCAGCGGATGCTGCACCGCTCACCGCGGCGCCTGCGGTAGCTGCAGCTACAGAAGCCAAGCCGGCAGAGCTGCCGCCAACTGCCACTGCAGCGGTCGAAGCCATACCGGCCGAGATCAAGCCTGCCGAGATCAGGCCGCCAGCCGTCGTGCAATGCGCCAGTCTTGGCCCTTACGCCACACAGGCGCAGGCGCAGGCGGCATTGGCCGCGTTGGGTACTGATGCGGCGCGCCCGCGTCTGCGCGAAGTGCCCGGCAAGGCAGCCAACAGCTACCGGGTACTCATTGCCCCGGCCGCCACGCGCGAGGAAGCCCAGGCCACCGCCAAGCGCATCGTCGAGGCCGGTTTCAGCGATTACTTCATCGTCTCCCAGGGCGAGGAAGCCAACGCCGTCGCCCTGGGCCAGTACCGCAACCGCGAAGGCGCCGAGCGCCGTCTGGCCACCCTGACCGCAGCCGGCTTCCCGGCCAAACTGGCCGCCAGCGGCACCGAAATCGCCCCCAGCTGGTGGGTGGACGCTGCCACCGCTGGGACAGCTACCCCGGCCACGTTGAAGCAACGTGCCGCCGCCGCCCAACAACAGTCGTTGGATTGCGCGCGTCTGCGGTAGAATGACGCGCCCCGCCATGTGCGGGACTTGGAAGTGCCGGTTTCTGACCAGCTTTCCTCCGGTTGCAGCGCTACCATCGCGCAACCGCAGCACGTAACACACCTTGCCGCTTTAGCTCAGTTGGTAGAGCAACTGTCTTGTAAACAGTAGGTCATCCGTTCGATTCGGATAAGCGGCACCATCGCCTGATCCTATAGCGTCCGAGCAAGTCCAGAATTCATACTAAGCCCGCAGAAATGCGGGCTTTTTTGTGCGCTTTGGTCCGAGCTTGTCCACGTACATCCAGCGACTTTGGGGGTACAAGTGGGGGTACATTTTGGAAATTGTGGTTCAGCAAGGAGGATGTACCCCCAATGGGTGCTAAGCAACTGACAGATATGGCCGCGCGCAATGCGAAGGCTAAGGAGAAGCCGTACAAGCTGGCAGCAGGTGCAGGTCTTTACCTGCACGTGATGCCCAATGGGGCTAGGTACTGGCGGATGAAGTATCGCTGGGATGGAAAGGAGAAGCTGCTGGCCATCGGGGTCTACCCCGAGGTTTCGTTGAAGGAAGCTGGAGAAGCCCGGGATGAGGCTAGGGCGAAGCTTCGTGCTGGACGTGATCCCTCCGAGCACAAGCAATTGAGCAAGCTCACATCCAAGTTGTCAGTGGATACCCGCTTTCAGGCGATAGCCATGGAATGGCTCGAGTCCCGGGGGGACCTGGCGCAGTCAACGCGAGAGAAGGCGGCGTGGATGCTGGAGACTTATGCCTTTCCTTGGTTGGGTAAGCGGCAGATCCATGAGATCAGCACCGCTGAAGTACTGGCGGTCCTGCGTAGGTTGGAGGCTCAGGAGAAGATCGAGTCCACGCAGCGCCTTCGCCAAATCTGTGGGCAGGTATTTCGCTACGCCGTGGCCACCGGAAGGTTAGATCGCGACCCGACCAGTGCTCTTCGTGGTGCTTTGAAGACGGCGAAGAATAGGCACTACGCTTCAATAACCGATCCAGCGAAGGTCGGTGAGCTGATGCGGGCCATTGATGGGTACACGGGGCAACTTGTCACGCAATGTGCGCTCCGCTTTGCTCCTCTTGTCTTCACTCGTCCGGGTGAGTTGCGTAAGGCAGAGTGGGATGAGTTCGATCTTGCCGCGAAGCAATGGAACATTCCTGCGACGAAAATGAAGATGGGCGTAGCTCACGTTGTTCCGCTATCCAAGCAGGCTGTGGCTGTACTCGAGGAGCTGCGGCCTGTCACGGGAAATGGTCGCTACGTCTTTCCGTCTGTTCGGAGTTCGAGGGATCCAATGAGCGAGAACACTGTCAATGCAGCACTTCGTCGCCTGGGCTACGGGACAGATGACATGACCGGGCACGGGTTTCGAAGCATGGCCTCTACTTTGCTGCATGAGATGGGGTGGACATCAGACGCGATTGAAAGGCAGCTTGCGCATTCTGAGAGAAATCCTATTAAAGCGGCTTACAACCGAGCGGAACATTTGCCTGAACGTAGGAAGATGATGCAGGCATGGGCAGATTACTTGGATAAGTTGAAGGGAAAAGGCCAGCGGCCTCTAAGGTTGGCTGGCTGATTCTCCGCCTGGTGTTTAGATCGCTTTGCGCGACTACTGTCGCGCAGGGCGGCACACCACCCAAGGCGGTCATCTAATGTCCACGAAATGCTGGACAGTTCACTCGGCAGAGTTGGGATGGCCAAATGCTGACGCTATCCCATCGCCGATGGCCCGTGCCCTGCAATATGGACTGAATCAGACCAAAGAAAAGCCGCCAGCAGGCGCCTTTCATAGGAGCTTGTCTTTAGGTTGTGTCAGATGCCTGAGGTTGACGTAACTCCTTTCGCCCAGGCAGGAAGGTGACAGAGATGTCTACCCTGAATACCCGAGCTGCTGCATACCTACAGTCAGGTGTGGAACGGATGCCGGATGCTGAACTTTACTGATCTGCACTAACGCCGCCGTCAGATGCGCCCCTTGGAAAATCGTTTGGTTCTTTCCCCAATAGAGAGAGACCATCTTGATCATGCTGTTCGGCAAAGGAGTGATCTGTGCTTGCCCGGGTGATGTGTAGATATAGATCCAATCGCCAGCTGAAACGGTCAGATTACCTAGCCACAGTGCATTATCGGGCAGAGGTATCGCACTCTGGCCATTTCCTCGTAGTGCCGCGACGATCATGTAGTTGGCGAGACTTGCTGAGCGATTTGCCTGGAGGACGACACGCTCTAGGTTGGGCACCCCCGCATCATGGATGCCAACGAAATTAAGCTCCTCGAATGGGTTATACATCGTTCCTCCCTTTCAGCCGCGGCCACACCCATGAGCCGGCAAGCAGTGCGATTGCGATCCCTCCGGCGATCATAAAGATCGGTGTATTGTTCGATTTGTAGCCATCCACAGCCACCCCAACCAAAATCGAAGCCATCGTCATGCAGTACTGCGTAGCAGTCTGCATGCGGGTCATACCGGAGATTCGTCAGCGAGGCGTGCTGTCTTCTGCCGCTCTTCGGAGAGATCGTCCTTCATTTTTTCAATCTTGTCGGTTTTTCCCGTTGCCTCATCTCTGCTGGCAGTAGCCTCGCATCCTAGTGTCGTTACAAGGCCAAGCATAAGAGTAGCCGCCACGTTGCCGCCCATAGCCTTCGGATTCTCCTCGGCTAGAGTCTTGACGGCTAGGACTATTCCTGCCAGAGAGCTATTCGCCAGCAACTCTTGTAGATTGCTGCTGCCCCTCTCCTGAGTTCCGCTACCCCCAGGGTTGGTGGGTGGAGGCGTATCACTCTGATTCATAAACCGGTCTCGCTCCTGTCCTTGCCATCCGTTGCCTGACTATCGCTAAGGTAGTTCAGCAATATTATCCTGCGGGGCGTCCCACCATGGTCCTCGCTACGCCATAGCTGCCATGGGATGGCGGCAACTATAGCGGTAACTTGGAAGCTGATATCTGAGGAGATCGTTGTTTATAGGCTATTGAGCCTACTACTTGGTAGATGGTGGGTGGTACACGCCCTTTGGATGAAGGCCGAATGCGTGCTGCGCCGAGCGGTGACACCGAAGCTTTACGGTTGGCCTTTGGCGAGCAGGCTGCATGGGTATGAGCGGAAACGGAGCACGACGCGCGTGCAGATTTTTGTGTGGACGGAAGTTTGAAGCGCTCCGGTTTGAAGCCGGCCATCATTCGGGAGCATGTCCGATCCTGGCCGATCCCCGACCCTCTGCAGGACGAGGACTGGCTTTTCGGGCTCAGACATCAGTCTGCTCGGCGATCTCCAAGGCGTCCTCGACGTCTATGCCCAGATAGCGAACGGTGCTCTCCAGCTTCGTATGCCAAAGCAGAAGCCGGACGGTCCGAGGGTTCCGCGTGCGTCGGTAGATCAGCGAGGCCTTGGTCCTGGGCATGATGTGTGTTCCGTAGGATCCCGGCTCGAGTCCGGCATCCTCCACCCAACAATGGACGATCTTTGCGTGTTGCCTGGTCGACAGATGGGGCTAGTTGGCGATTCGGTTTGGAAAGCGGTAGTCCGATGGGGTCAGGTTGGTGTGCGTGATCCAGTTTTGCACTGACTCGTGAACCATTTGCGTGATCTCGAACTGGATCGGTGGACCTGTTTTCTTCTGCATCACCATGGCACGGGAGGCAAGCTTAACAGCGCCAATGAAGTTCGTTGGATTCTGCACAAGGCCGATGCTTACCTTGCAAAAAAATATCTAGTTCGCCGACTGCACTTCCATCTGGTGGTCCCTGATTCAGCGCGTTGTTTCTCGTCGGTCAAGCTGCGGCTCAATGGCACTGTCAAGAAGCATTCGACTTAACGCTACTTCGAAGAACACAGTAGTTTCCAGGATCGAGTCAGGCTCAAGTTCGTGGAAGTGCCCATGCGCTGCCCCAACAGCGAAATACAAAAATGATTCCCCAACTAAGACGATTTGCTACTATTGTTTGGAATGGACAAGCAAGGGCAGGTTTGCGGCCATGGTCGGGGAAAAAGAGAGTAAGACATAACGCATCGAAAGATGCGCTATGTAGCCTTGGCCTATCGTCGTTCCAGACCTCCAAGAACTAGCACAAGGACTAGGCATGGCCGAGGCGCCCACCGATAAGTTTTCAGCCGGCGAGCAGGGTCTGGGATATATCTACCAGGCACGTCTCGCGCTGCTACAACTGCTTCAGTTGCCGGAAGACACTGCAATCTTCCTAGAAAAGGACGACGACCTCGACTTTGTCGACCGCGACGGTGGTAAGTCCTTGGCCTCACTCAAACACAAAGCGGTTGGCGATAGGTTGACCGACCTGTCGACGGACTTTTGGAAGTCCGTCAACATCTGGTTGGCGCGATACAAGCGAGATGGCCGCGCCACATCGAACCTGCGGTTCTTTCTGTTTACCACCGGTACGGTATCGACCGACTCGTTCCTTGCCCGTCTTCTCCCTGATCAGCCCGTCGCCTCGGGCGATACGATAACGCTGACCGAATTGGCCGATACCGCACTTGCCGGATCGACGTCAAAACTGATTGCGCCGATCGCTAAAGCCTTCAGCGAACTGAGTGAACCCGAAAAGCAAGATTTTCTTGAGCGGATCCTAATCCTCGATGGCAGCCCACGCATCAGTGACATTCCGACACTCATAAGGGATAAGCACATGCGAAGCATCCGACGCGAGCATCGTGAGTTCGTCTTCGAGCGGCTGGAGGGGTGGTGGACCGACGCAGTGATCAAGCAGTTGACTGGTGCTAAGTCGGAAGGGATTTTCGGTTACGAAGTCTCGGACAGGCTATCGAACTTCGCCGAGGACTATAAGGCGGACAATCTGCCGATCACTTTCCGTGGAAAGGTGCCAACCGACGAGATCGACACTGATGCCGACCCTCGCCTGTTCGTGGCCCAGCTTCGCGAGATCGGCATATCCTCTAATCGAATCAGGAGCGCGATTCTGGATTACTACCGAGCGTTCGAGCAACGATCGGCTTGGGCGCGCGAGAATCTGCTCGTGCTAGGGGAAGTCGAAGAGTACGAAGATCGCCTCACCGATGAGTGGGGGCGCTACAAGGATGTTGCTTTCGAGAAGCTGAATGACGACAGCGCGGAAGAAGCACTGCGCGAAGCTGGCGCATTCCTCTACAGCTGGGCGGAATTTGAGACAGGGAAGATCGAATCCCTACGCATTCGCGCACGGGTGACGGAGCCTTACGTCCTTCGCGGGAGCTTCCACATCTTGGCGGATGCCACGCCCGAACCCAAAGTTTACTGGCATCCCAGATTCCTGGATCGCCTTGGCGAAGTGCTGAGGGTGGCCTCGTGAAGCGATGGGATCAGCGCCCCTTTGAAATTCGGAACCTGTTCAACCCTGCATTCTGCGGCTTGATCCTTTTCCGCGCCCTGCACGGCTACGAGGAAGAAGACGCCCGCGGCATGCCATTTTCGCTGTCGCTGCTTGTGCTGCCCCTGTGCCTGCATAAGGATTCACGCGAGGTAATCGGCAGCAGTCCACGCAGTTACCTGCTCAAAACCGCAGAGAAGAACCAGCAGATCATGGTGGGCTTCAACGACCGGGTTACGCAGATGCTGCCGTACGCCTTTGAGGGGTTCGGTCTGCTGATGGAAAGGGGCTGCATCGCTGTCGCGGACGACGGTCGCATCCAGACCGTACCCAAGAAAGTCCGAAAGAGCGTCGATGGAACTGCCGAAACCGTTGCCTGCCAGAAAGTGGCACGCATCATCGGAAAGGAATTTGCACGCATCGCCGACCGGGCGACCGTTTACACGACTTTCGGGATTCGTCCATGAAGATCAGATCTATCCACATCTACAGCCATGACGGCGAGCGCCGCGACCTTCAGTTCAAGGTAGACGGACTCAACGTCATTACCGGTCGCTCCTCCACCGGAAAGTCAGCGCTCTCTGAGATCATCGAATATTGCATGGGACGTTCCTCGTTCAACGTCCCCGAAGGCATCATCCGCGACAAGGTGGCTTGGTTCGCCGTGATCTATCAGTTCGAAAGAGAGCAGGTGTTGGTTGCCAAGCCGACCCCGCCTGGGGGAGGTGCCAGCTGCAGCACGGCAATGCTACGAAGGGGCGCTCAGTTGCAGGCGCCCGAGTTTAAAGATCTGGCGGTCAACACCGACGACGAAAGCATCGTCGAACTGCTGTCGCGCCTGCTCGGAATTCCCGAGAACCGCACGGATGTCGCGCTTGGACATAGCCGCGACAGCTACGATGCGAACGTCAAGCACACGTTCTACTATCTGTTCCAGAAGCAGGGCCTGGTTGCCAACAAAGACCAACTTTTCTATCGGCAGAACGAGCAGTTCCAGCCTCAGACGATCCGCGATACGCTGCCAATCCTGCTCGGGGTCTCCTCGCACGATCGCTACCAGCTGGAATCCAAGCTGCGCATAGCGCAGCGCGATCTGAGGATCAGCAACAAGAAGCTGGAGCAGGCGCGCGACGCCGTCGACACGTCGCATGAACAGGCTATTGGCCTCTACTCGGAAGCCAAGACGGTCGGGGTTATCAGCAACACCAACGAGAATCCGAATGCCGACGGGATCATCGACGCATTGGGGTTAGCGCTCTCGTGGAAGCCCGAAATGGTGCCAGACGACGACAGCAGCCGGGTTTCGCTTCTGGAAGATGAACTGGCCCGGTTGCGTCAGGATCGCCGTGATACCCAGGCCCGGATCGATGCGGCACGACAGTTTGCCAAGCGGTCGGGGGGCTACGAAAACGAAGCTGCCGAACAGATAGACCGTCTGGCCTCGATCAAGGCGCTGCCGAAGAACCCCGACAGCGGCGAATGGCAATGGCCGTTTAGCGAGCAAAACTTGGCGCTGGAGTCCCCGGTCGCTGTCGTTCTTCTCAAGGAACTGGAATCACTCGACAAAGAATTGCGCATCGCCACCGGCCAGCGGCCCAAGCTCGAAGCCTACCTGGCCGAACTGACCGGTAAGGCAGACGGGATTGCGGGCGATATCAAACAGAAGGAAGCGGAGCTATCTGCGGCGATCTCGGCCAACGAAGTTATCGCCCAAATGGGCACCCGTAACAACGCGGCCGCACGCGTCGTCGGCCGTATCAGCCTGTTTCTGGAAACGATTCTCCCGAATGAAGATCTTGCCAAAATGGAAGCAGAGAATCGGCGCCTGAACAGCAAAGTCAAGCAGCTTGATGAACAAATCGGCGCCGACGACAGCAACGAACGCCTTACCTCGATCCTCAGTAACGTCTCTGCACAGGTTTCGCGGTACATCCAAAAGTTCAACGCCGAATTCGGTCCTTACCCTGCGCGGCTCAACCTGCCGCAGTTGACAATTACCTTCGATCGACCCGAGCGCCCTGTGCCCATGGGCCGGACCGGCGGTGGCGAGAACCATTTGGCCTACCATCTGTCGGCACTGCTGGCCCTGCATCTATTCGCGGCACAGAACAACCGTCCGATTCCACGCTTCCTGCTGATCGACCAACCAACCCAGGTCTACTTCCCCTCCGAGCAGGTCTACAGGGATGCTGACGGCTCTGTACAAAAGACGGAAAAAGACGCCGATCTCGATGCAGTGCGTCGGCTGTTCGAATTATTGCTGAAGTTCACACAGGAAGATGTCCCAGGCTTCCAACTAATCGTCACTGAGCATGCGAACCTGCGTGAGCAATGGTTCCAGGAGGCGCTGGTCGAGGAACCGTGGACCAAGCCGCCCGCGCTGGTTCCGGAGGAATGGCCGTCAGAAGCGGCTAACTGATCGATCGAGCCGACTTGCAGCGGCCGGTATGGGGAATTGGCGGGGTAGTGTTCCGTCGGCCTCCACTCCGTTCGTTGGGTGGATCCAGCAGAAAGCGGTCCTTCACTAAGGTCCGCTCATGGCCGTAGGGTGCCATCCGACCCAGAGCAGACATTGCTTTTCTATGATTTTTCTAGGGGCGGCCCGCAATAAGTGCACCGAGCGTGGCGCCCAGGAATTATCCGCCTATGAGGCTTTGGGCGAGTTCTCCGTATTTGTTGGCCAGCGCATTGTCGGAATTAAACAGCTTGACGTAATCCCGCGCGCAGGCAGAAAACTCGCTCTTTGCTTCGGTGGTAAGTTGCACCGCGTTTTCGTGGGCTTTGCGGAGAGACGCGGGCAAAGGGCTGTGCTGCAAGGTGCATAAGGTGCGCCAAAGCATGGCGATGATCTGGGCGCGACGCGTCGTAAGGTCTTCGTGGTTCAGTTTAAAGAACTCAATGGTTACGACGGCGCGCTCGAACGCCTTGCCACTCTTCTTCGCCGGGACGGCAAGTACACCATCGAATCGAATGATCTTGGACGGATCGACGTCGAGATTACTCAGCGGATACACGAGCAGAGCATCCTCGCCCTGGAGTTTGGTTGGATCTTCTCCTTTGACGTTTCTTTTCCCACGAACAGGGAAATAGTCCGACTTCAACGTCGAATTGCACCGCGTACACGCTATTGCGTAGTTGAGGGGGTGATACGAGAGCAGGTAGTAGCCCTTGACGCTTTGCCCACCCACAGCACATGGCGAGACGAAGGGCGTAACTCCCTTCTTGGGTTTCCCGGGCCACTTCCTGACCCTTGACTTAGGTCTGAAATGTTCGACTTCATGGACTTTGCTTGCCAGTTCCTTGCCGGCCAGTTTCGTCTCGCAGTAGGCGCATTTCTCATGCTGTAGATCGATATAGACGTTCTTGATATCTCCCCAAAAATCAGAACCGGCATCGGTTGTATAGGATCGTTTCTTTCGGTAGGTAGCTGTCCTCGTTTTTGCCCTCGTAAGCCAATTGGCGTCCTCGGAACCGATCTTGTCGTACAGGTTCTTCGTTGTGGTCCCTATGCGAATCATTAGAGATCTCCACTTGCCAGGAGCTTAAGGTACTCCAAGCCCGCCTCTTGAGCTCCGCGACCACGTTTCGACCGCAGCTTTGCAAGCTCTTGCGCAACATCAGGTGCCCGAGTGGACTCCAGACCAAAGTAGGGGCTGAGCAGAATTTGACCGGCGCTCTTGCCGTGTACGCGCTCTGGGAGGCTCTCCGCCACAGTTCCTTCCTCGGTGACTCTCAATCGCTGAATGTTCTGCCTCTGCAACGAGCCCACCACGAGAGGGCTGTGAGTGGTCACGATGAACTGAGTGTTTGGAAGTGCCTCAGACAGCTTCGGCAAGACGATGCGTTGCCATTCGGGATGGAGGTGGAGGTCAATTTCGTCGATCAAGACGACCCCCTTGTTATCCACTAGCTTTTGCCCCTTGGGAGCACCCATGCATAGATGGAAGAGCATGTCCCCGATCCAGCCAACGTAGGCCCGAAAACCGTCGGACAGAGCGCGGAAAGGGACCTCCACGCCTTCCATGTTGAACATGAACTCTCGGTTATACGGCGTTTTGGCAGGCGTGGTCCGGATTTGGCAACTTTCAGGAAGAAGCTGATTCAGGAGGTTGATGACCTGCTTGTATCGGCCCGGGTTAAGAGTTGCGTACTCAGGCAGCCAGGACGACAAGGGAACCAAACTATAATGCTCTTCAAATAGACCTGCGACGCGCTCATAGCGAATAATCCGTGTCTTGTTGCGGACGGCAAAATCAACCTGGCGGCCTTGCTCCACTCGCCGCGTCGCGCCATAACCAACCAGAAAGAAGGCGCTGCTTTCGCGTCTGTGCTGAACATCCTGGACGATGTTGGCCAAGGTTTTAGGTTGGACCCATTTCAGTCGCTCTAGATCCCCTAGTTTCATGATCTGCGCGGAGAGCAACAACGACGTGCGCGTTCGGGCCGAAGGCAAATCCTGGGGCTCTAGGCTGACAATCGACTCGACCGATGCACCGCGGGGTGCTGGTGCCACTGCCTTCCCGCTCGCGCGCTTCTTCCCATGAGCAACGGGAAGTCTTCGAACGTAGCCATCCGATACAAAGCCAGAGTTTCCCTCCAACACGGGAGCCAACACGCTCATGGCGATGGCGCGAAGGATGGTGGTCTTTCCCGAGCCATTGCTTCCCAAGAGGACGTTCATGTTGGCGTACTTGGTTTTCGCGGGCGCGCAGCCCGGCGCCAAGAACTCTAGGTTTGCGTTGCTGATCGAGCGCAGATCGCGGACTTTCAACGATCGAATGTGCATGCCCTTCCCTCAGATATGTAGATGTACGCTTCGAGCCATTAGGAGCACCAGTACGGCGTGCCGTAGCGCAGCATGATTTCGCCCTAGCTTGCGGATGCCACAAGAAAGGCGGACACATCGAGTATCCCCGGACAAAACCCCACACGCAAATAGCCCTTCGGCTAGCCGGTTGCCCTGCAGCACTCACGTCAACAGAGTTCCACCGGTTTCGCGCCATTGTCCGAGCTCGGTCTTGCCGCTGGCGTTGCCCGGACGAAAACTCATGGCTCCTCTTTCGCGATCCTGATCGTCCACGCAGCGACCGCCGCACCGAACCTCATGTCTGCCCCATCGGCGATAGCGGGCCATGCGGCATCACCGAGGAAAAGGCAAGGGCCCCTGAACGCGTGCTCGCCGCAGCGCGGATTGACGCCGCCGACTATCTTCGCCGCTAGCTGGGGTGGAAAGACGATCGTTTGAGGCACTCGATGTCTGAGTCTTGTGAAATCCATGGGCTCTAGCGGCGTTCAGGCGCACGTCTTGTCGCCAGCCAAGGTCGTGGCGCCTTGCCATTCTTTAAATACTTGCCACGGCTTCTACCAAGTGGATGGCCACTATTGGCCGGAAGCTGCCGGTCATCTGTCCTCCAGAAGACTGCCGAAGTCCTGATAGTGAGACACGTACTGATTTAAAAGTATTTCAGACCCTTAGTACTGCAATGAAGCAGGATCCTCCTGCTTTGCGTATGCGCCGCGCGTAGGCGTATCGCTTCGAGTACTAGGCATGAAAGATAAATCCGAGTTCCTCTATTGCGTCTTCATTGTGGCTGCGGCCATCTTGTCGGCCGTAGCCCGTTGTTCGTTCACCCGCCCCGACCAGTTCGGCCGCGATTCCTACGACTAAACCAACAATCCAGATAGACCCACAAGGCCCGGCACTGTCCGGGCCTTGTGCGTTATGCCGTCTATGAAAGGAGACCGAGATGCATCACGTTGAAACCATGGCCTATGCAGGCCAAGTCCCATGGCATGGCATCGGAAGCCAGTTGGCTCCAGGGCAGTCCATTGAAGTATGGCGCGAGCGCGCCGGCATGAATTGGTCTTTGGAAGAAGCTGAAGTGCGATTCGCCGCCGAGGCTGAAGATCAGTATCCCGTTCGGGCGTTCCCCGGACAGAAGGTGCTTTATCGCTCTGACACCAAGCGACCTTTGGCTGTGGTGTCTAAGCGCTATCAAGTAGTACAGCCCCGGGAGATCCTGGAGTTCTACCGCGACCTGACGCGGTACAGCGGCTTTGAGCTGGAAACGGCAGGCGTGCTTCGTGGAGGGCGGAAGTTCTGGGCATTGGCCCGGACTGGGCAGGGTGTGGCCCTAAAGGGCCAGGATCAGATCAATGGGTATCTTCTTCTGGCTACGGCCTGTGACGGAACGCTGGCTACCACCGCCCAGTTCACCTCAGTTCGCGTGGTATGTAACAACACCCTGCAGATCGCTGTTGGGGATCGAACCGGAGCCATCAAGGTCCCGCATCGCAGTGCTTTCGATGCTGACAGGGTCAAAAGCCAGTTGGGTATTGCTGTTGAGGGCTGGCATGGCTTCGTGGATCGGATGCGGATCCTCTGTGAGACACCTGTGAACCCTGATTCGGTCGATGGGGTGCTGCGGAATTTGCTCACGTACCCGGCTGCTCAGAATGGGAAAGCAGTCGTGAATGAGCAGGCTGTTGCCAAGGTGCGGACGCTGTACGACGGGCAGGGGAGAGGAGCTAGCTTGAAAACCAGCAAAGGCACAGCGTTTGGCTTGCTCAACAGTATCACCGAGTTCGTGGATCACCATCGGCGGGCACAGAGTACGGAGAACCGCTTGGATGCGGCCTGGTTTGGCCAGGGGGCATTGCTAAAGCAGAAGGCTTGGAAGGAACTGTTAGGGGAAGCCGCATGAACTCCTCACTGCAGAAGCAACGACTGGGAGAGCTGTCTGGGTGTTTGAACGAGCGTGACAGCTCCGTCTTGGCTCAAGCATTGGAAATCCTTCAGAGCAGAGCAATGGTAAGTGGCCTTCTATTGGGAGATCCCGATGTTGCCGGAAGGTTCTTCCGTCTGCGTCTAGGGAATGAAGTACGTGAGCACTTCGAGGTGGCATTCCTCGATGCTCGCAACCGCCTGATCGCTGTGGAACGGCTGTTCTCCGGCTCCATAGATGGTGCTGAGATCCATCCGCGGGTTGTGGTCCAACGTGCCTTGGCCCTGAACGCAGCAGCGGTCCTACTGGCTCACAACCACCCTAGCGGACATTGCGAGCCGTCAGCAGCGGATCGAGCCATCACCAAGCAGTTGAAGGAAGTATTGGCGATGGTGGAGGTGAGGGTCGTCGACCACCTTGTGGTGTCGGCGAGCCAAGGCACCTCGATGGCTCAGCTCGGGCAGATCTGAAGACCCGGATACTTAGGAGAACAGCATGAAGGAAGCGGAGACGTCCTGGTCATCGACCAGGGCGGCAATAGCTCGTGCCAAAGCGGCTGATCTAGACCGACAGGCCCGGGAGGTAGAGCGCTCAGCTGCCGATGGAAACTGGCGCATGAGGGCGCGGGGTAGAGAGGCTGCGGAACGTCTACGGCGAATGGCAGGCCGATACTTGGCAAAGGCCCTGAAACTCGAAGAAGGGCTAGATGCCCGGCTTACCCAAGATCTCTTCGAGTAGCGTCTTCCGGCGTACTGCTGGAAGGTTAGCAAGAGCGGCCAAGGCCTGAGCGAGACGAGCTTGCTGTACTTCGCTTTCATGACCTATCAAAAGGATCGCGTCTGCCATAGCGGCGGATGACGCAAGCAAGTACGCGGCCGGCACCTGAAGAGCGTCAGCCAACGAAAATAGTGATTCCAAGCTTATGGCCATGGACTCACTTTCGTAGCGGCTTATGCGTGCCGAGGCAGTGTCCTTATCAAGTCCCATTCGAACTCCGACTTCGCGTTGGCTAAGCCCTCGAAGCAATCGGGCTTGGCGCAGGCGCGCAGCCACTACGCCTCGGGGTTCGAGAGCGGGGCCGGCCATTAGCAGGAGGTGACCGATGTAGTCATACCAACAGGATGACGGATGATCTACGCCCCGGGTAGACTCTACGTATCACGTAAGTTTATTGCAAGCCTTGAACTTGCTCTGTGTTCGCTACTGGCGCTGTGGGGGAATCGAGCGGTCATGTCGAGGGAGGAAAAAGTGGGAGAGCTACGGCCATGGATATAGCCGGCACAACGAAGGGAGGCACATCGATGGCTCATCCTCAGGAGAGGGCCTGATGGCGGATGAAAACCACTACGAAGTCCTCGGGGTGCGCCCCGAGGCACCAGTCTGGGAAATAGAGTTGGCCTACAAGGGCAGACGGAGCCAATACCACCCTGACCGTTACACCGCAGGAGATGAGTCCGCCGTCGCATGGGCGACGGCAAAAATGCAGGCCGTCAATAAGGCCTACGCCGTCCTCAAGGATCCAGGGGAACGAGAAAGGTTTGACCACGGCCGGGCATCCGCCTCAACCGAGGCCGGGCCTGCGCCGAAACCAACTCCCGAGTCCCGTGCTCAGCAGGCTGGGTCCACCCAGCCCCCGCTGCTGCGGTCGCTGCGCCAGGCTCTGGAGGGCTTGGAGTTCGTTAACGAGCCATTCGAGCGCGTGTTCGTCGCTCCCCATATCCCGCGGAAGAAGCTTCTGAGCGCCCTGGATAGTTACGGCGGCGGTATCCGTGCCCAAGACGTGGTCGCGCTTATCGACGACACCGTATTTGGCGGTGCCAGAGAGGGAGTGCTGATCACGGAGGCCCAGATCCGGAGCAAGGCCAAGTTTGAAGGGGTGGAGATCCGGTTATTGAGCTGTCTGACCGAGATCACCGCACAAGGTGCGCACATCCGGATCCATGGCGAGCACTACGCCTCGCTGAGCATCCCCAACCCTGATGACCTGCGAACCCTGTTCGTGGCTGTCAGCCAGTACCTGCAAGAAACCAACTGACTTCAACCAACAAAGGAATGACATGAGGTACCTGATAGGCCTGTACGGCGTGACCGTGCTAATTGCGGCCATCTGTTTCGATATCTGGGGCCGCTACGCGTACAAGGGCTTCTTCTACAACCTCGGACAGGGCCTGATCTGGCCCGCAGTGGTCTTCCCTTCACTAGGGAAGATGATCGGCGGGTTGATCTGGATAGTGGTTATCTTCTGCCTGCTCGTGTTCGTGAGGAGACGATAAGCATGGAATCAAGAGCCAAAAAGATGCTCACGGTTGCACTCATCACGCTGGGCCTGTGCGCGTGCAGCAGCGAGCTGGATAAGGTCCGAGGCCAGTTCATCGACAGCTGCATGAGCGGTGGTGGATCCAAGTCCAACTGCAAATGCGCCATCGACAAGCTGCAGGACCACTACGGCGAAAAGGGTCTTCTAGCTATCGATGCATCGGGCTATCCCCCAGCGGACTTCGTGGACCAGCTCGGAATAGCCGCCAGCCAGTGTCGGAATCGCTAACCGACCATCCGCAATAGATCAACGGCCGAACTGGCGATAGCAGAACGCTTAGCGGCCTGCCGTGCGCCTGTGCGGCCTGCTCTGAATACACACTCACAAGGAATCTCATGAAAGGCATCAAATACGTAGCCGCCGTGACGGCTGCGCTTCTTCTGGCGGGTTGTAGCAAGCCAGTGCTGGACTGGCGTAACGCGGACCTGAGTAACGGCAAGATCTACGAAGCCGGTGCCAACGAACCCTTCGATGGTCAGGTGACGGGGGTACCTCACAGCCAGATCGAACCGCTGTTAGGTCCGCTGCGGAAGATCTTCCAAAACCTCAATACCAATCAGCCCACGAGCATGACGGCGCTGCTAGGGAACATGGACTACGTCTGCGATGTGGACGTAGAGGAGGGCCTGGTAGGACGCCACTACATCTGCCGGTACCCACAATCGCAGGTAGTGGCATATGAAGGTCGACGCACAGATGGCGGTCTTGACGGGGAGACCGTGTTCCACACAAAGGCCGGTAAGCCCGGTGTTGTTCTCGGGATGAAGGATGGCAAGGTCAACGGGCGTATCCAGATCTATTTCGCTGACAACCCGAAGCAGCTGTCCTATGAAGCCGCTGCAGTCGATAGCGCATTGGAGGGCGAGGCCGTCACCTACTACCCGGATGGCAAGGTCAAGACAAAAGGCAGCTTCAAGGGAAGTGTCCCAATTGGCGTGTGGGAGGCCTACTGGGAGCAGAACGGAGCGGTCTCAGAGCGTGTGATGTACGAGAGCGGCAAGGTGGTCTCGCAGGCCCGCTACCTCCAGGACGGCACCGAGTATCTGACAGAGCCAGAGATGTGGGCGCTCCACCGTGCGATCTCCGAGAGCGATGACTTCACGCTGACGCCAAAACAAGACGTACTGCTGGCAGAGGCTGAGAAGCGGTACGGGTCGATTCGCCTGAAGACACCCTCGCAACGCGAGGCTGCGTCCAAGGACAGGCAGGAAAGCATCCGGGCTAGCAAGCTCGCCCGAGGTCTTGATCCGGACTGCTGGGTCTGTGACGGATCCGATAAGCGGTAGTGCTGGGTGGATCGTTCGATAAGGGCGGACGTGCGCAAGCACGTCCGCCTCTACCCCGTGATTTTGTTTTGCCTCATAGAAGCAGGCATAGAGAAGGAATGCTTATGAAGAAGGTAGGAGTAGTGCTGTTGTTGATGTCCGCTGTGATGGCACTGGCAAGCTGCAAGAAGGAAGACTTGCTTACGCAGGCTGGTGACATAAACCTAGCCGGTTGCGAAGTGCCTGCAGGGCTGACCGCAGCACAGGCAGAGGAGGTGGACTGCAAGCCACAGAAGGAAGCGGTTGCGCCAGTTGCTCAGGGAACCACAGCTACAGATGACCAGGTGATAAAGGAAGCCATAGCTCGACAGGCCTTCGTCTACGGCCAAGCGGAAGAGGATGTTGAAGTCAGGCGCTCGTTCCTCGCTGATCTGAATGGAGATGGCGTAGAAGACCTGATAGTGGTCTACATGCTCAATGCCACCGACGGCGGGAACTCGTATGCAACACACATGGTGGTCTTCACGCGAGAGGGTGGTGTGCTGAAGCCCACCAACTCGATGATCGTTGCAGCGTATCAGGAGGCGGTGGGCGACCTGATGGTTCTAGATGGCGTGGTGAATATGGTCAAGCTCGAACAGGGGCCGGATGACGCTGCGTGCTGTCCATCTGTGAAGGTGACGGTTCGCTATCTAGTGCATAGCGGACAGCTGATGGCTCTTAGCCCAACGGCATGGGGCCAGTAAACGGTAGCGATGTGTAAAACGTTACGTGCAGTTGCATAAGGTATGAGAGAAGGCAAGTTGCACAGAGTGTTCAAAGTGATCCCAGCTGGTAGTGACTAAGTAGCTAGTAGTAGGGGGGAATGCGGAGCGCGCACTTACCGTTTCTGTTAATCAGCTATCAAAGTGGCTATCAAGCCAAACCATAGAGGCCAGTGACCGACGTCACTGGCCTTTTTCATTACCGAAACTGAGGTCAACCATGGCAATCTTCCATCTACAACTCAAATCTGGTCCCAAAGGCAAAGCGGCTGGACATGGCGCTTACATTCGCCGAGATGGCAAGAACGGGTCCCGGGAAGACCTCGTCGATACGGGGTACGGAAATTTGCCTGACTGGGCAGAGGACGACATAGGAAGATTCTGGTCAGCGGCAGATGCAAATGAGCGGATAAATGGAGCCGCGTACAGGGAGTTCATCGTTGCGCTCCCCAATGAGCTTATCGACTCCAGATCGAGAGACTTGGTGAAGGATCTCATTCGCTTCTTATCAGGTGCTAAGCCCTATGAGTTCGCAGTCCATGCGCCTGTCGCATCGCTCGAAGGAGGAGTGAACTTGCACCTGCACTTGATGGTGTCAGATCGCTTGCCCGATGGAATCAACCGACCAGCATCGCAGATGTTCCGCAGGTACAACCCTGCTAGGCCTGAAGCGGGTGGGTGCAGAAAGGATGCATGCGGAAGAACGAGCGTGCAGGTACGTGAAAGCTTGATCGAGACGCGGCACATGGTTGCGCACATCATTAACGAGCACCTGCAGCGCAATGGCATCGCAGATCGTGTTGATCATCGGAGACTGGAGGAACAGGGCATTAGACGCAGACCGGAGCGGCACTTGGGGGCATTTCGTATCCGGGAGATGGCGCCAAGTGAAAGAAGCGCCTACGTCGATGCAAGGCGATCGATGCGGTCTGAAGAATGGCTATGACCGAATGGGTGGTGGAAGATCAGGGATCAGCGTGGAAGTCAGGTAAGACGCTTCGCGTGCGAGATGAATTGAAGGTCGGGACCACAGTCGGATCACCAAGGATCAATCTCGGAGTAAAAGCTGTGGAAATCTCGTCCAGGGCAGGGCTGGACATTGCGCTTCCTGAGCGTTGCTCAGAGGGACCGATTTCCTTCTCGTCAGGGGCGGGCAGCCAATCGGAGCCGGTGCTCCGCTGGCCCCCCCCTCTAGGCCGTGCTAATGGTGCAAATGGTTTGCACCATTAGCACGTTTATGCCCCCTCCCTCCTGTCGATCCTACTGGGGCGGCGGGGCGAGGAAGCGGATCTTCTCAGCTGTCTTCCGACGGCCAACCCAATCATAGTGGATCGAAATGAGGCCCTTGCGGACCAGTATTGAAAGCAGGTCATGAACTTTTTTTCCACGCATACGCCTGCACGGAGCGCGTGTCGAGACAGTGCTTACGTAGTCGAGAGAGTACTCCTTTGCGACTCGCACGCCGGCACGGGCAGGTTCGCTGCGTAGTTTCTCGTACAGCCAGGCGTACAAAATATCAGCATCAGCCTCGGCGGGGTCGACTTTCGCGAATGTTTTAACGTACTGCTCCGAAGAGTAATCCCAGATACGGATGGAAGTCATCAGGCATTCCATGCCGATTTCATCACCATCGTAGCGTTCGGTTACGTGAAAAGCTGCCGCCATTCGAGCGACATTGTCAGGCAGCTTGGCGGCGAAGTCGCCAGCATGTTGATAGCGACCGCCAGCGCGTCTCTGCTCTTCCACGTAGTTGTAGTACAGCGTCCAGGTCTTGCTAGCTGCCTCATCAAAGCGCAGCATCCTGCGCTTGTACTTGTTGGCACGCATGGCAGCGATGCCTTCGAGAATCAGCGTTTTGATATTGCGAGTGAACTCGTCACGATGGGTGCTTCCCACAGGCGCGGTGTTGTTATCAAGGACCAGGAAGCGCTTTCCCTGGGTTGAGACTGCATCGCAGTACAGCGTTCGGCCGAAATAGCCCGAGTCGATGGCGCCTTGGCCGCTTTTGGATTTCAGAATCGACGTGAGCTTGTCTGGCTGAATCATAAGCAGGCTAGTGAGGCGTGGCTGCTCACAGTAGTAGCTAGCGACCGTGATGCGAGGATCGTCAATCTTCTCGCCGCTCCAAGTGTCACAGAGCATAGTGTCGTTAGGAAGAACTACGTCGCGTAAGTAGGCGGCGCAGTCACCAGATACGATCGATAGGCAAGGGAAATTGGTCAAAGCGCGCTTGAGTGACGCTATTCCTGGCTCCTTGAGTGAGGCGTGGATCTCACTCGGGGGGATGGGTTTGCGCGCATCATGATCATCCATCTGCTGAAGTATCTCGTCCTTGTCGAGACCTTTTGCCGACTTCAAGTCGTACGCGAGTGATTTCTCCTTGCGCACCCATTGGCGAAGGTTAGCTTCGTAGTTAGCGTGTTCCAGAGTGGAGTGTGCCTTGAGCTCGACATCGACTTGGTCGAAGGCACCAAAGAAATCTCGCCGCACATCGGTCTTGCGTTCGCCAGGTGGGGCGCTGATCAGGGCGTACACGTTAGTTCCGACGATTCCGCCTGCAGGCTTGGTGACGTCAACCAACGCCTGCGCTGCTGCACAGCAGGCAGTTGCTGCAGTGAAATAAGCCAGCTCGGGCGGAACCTTACGATCAAGGGTGCATTCTTCCGCTGCCGTATCGAAGCGGCGTAATGGTAGCTCACGGGGCTTAGGTAGCAGGTGGAACGGGAAATGGTGTTCGAAGGTAGTCATTGGATTTCATCCGGGAATATCTACCCTCGGCCCTAAGGCCGAGGGTTTGAGTGAGTTGGGCTTTGGACGGGCGCGAAGCACGCGGCCTTTAGTTTTTGCGTCGGCTCGGGCGACTAGGGGTGCGTGAGCGTCGTGTACGGTGCTTCCGAAGTCGGTTCGTCACTGCGAGCAGTGTCTTCGGATTTCCCAATACTGCTTGGGCCGATGGGCGGCGTGATTGGCAGGCTCTGGCTACAGAGCTTGCAACAGGGCTGCCCTTCGCTACTCTCCATCGCCTTCATCAGCTTTTCGAAAAGGCCTGGATAAAGCTTCATACCGCCGTCTGCCAAGATCTTGATGATTTGCTTGGTCTTCATACCTTTCTGGCGTGCGACTGCCACTGCTGGGTAGAAAGCATGGAAGTCCTGCAGTTTCGCCTGCAGGGGGTCAACGGCAGTCGTTTCAAGCAGGCGGATCACACGCGCTGCGCGCGTTTCGCGAGCATCGGTACCCTTGGATGGGATCTTTTCGTTCTTCATGGATTCCCCCTCAGGCACTCGCTGCATTCGATTCGCACAGCTGCAGCCAGGCGACAATCGCGCCCAGCTTCCAGCGGCGCGGGCCGCGGCCCGTGGTTGAGGACGTGATCGGACTCGGGAACAGCGGGTCGTAGCTGGAGTCCTTGGGGTTCTGGCGCGCGTAGAACGTGCTACGGCCCTCATCCAGAAATTCCCAGGCGTGGCGCGCTGTCAGGCGCTGCTCCATGTGCGGATACTGAATATCCACTTGCTTCGTACTGGAACCGCAGCCCTCTGCGCGAGCGAGGGCCGTGGTGCGCTCGCCCAGCACGCGGCTGATGCTGTGAGCGGGGTTGGAATGTGAAACGAGTTTGGTACGGAAGGTCACTACGCTTGCTCCAGAATTGAACGGACGTTGCGGTTGCATTGCAACGATGGTGATCGTCGCCGTCTGGAGTTTTTTTCGCCCGCCTTAGCTGGCTAAGCATTCCAATTAATGCTGGAATGTGATAAGTGCCTTGGCTGACTAGGGGGCGGGTGCCTTGGGGTGGTATCGGCTTTTATTCGACGACTTCAATTCCTTTATGCGCTTTAAGCGAGACTTGGGCCGACGTTCTTCGAATTCGGGGGCGCAGACGTGCTCTGGTCGTATCAGTGTTGTTGCGTAACTGGCTTCATTGCGCCCGGTTAATCCCATCCTTTTAAGGGAACCAGCAATGTCATCTCGGTGGGGATAGGTCTCCCTTGAGTATCCTCTGGCTAGGTGGGGCGACCAAAAAAGCTTTGCCGCCGCGAGCAACGTTAGTACTCCCGGGGTGAGGTAGGGGTGGTCGTTTGTTCTCATTGAAATTGGTATCAGCGTCGGGTCGCAGAGTTCCATGGCGAGTTCCAACATTGAAGCGGGTTTCGATTTCTTGTCGCAAGCCTGCAGGAACTTGCCGTTGAAGAACGCCTTGGTTTGCTTGCGCCGATCGACCCTTTCCGGTGCGCTCAATTTCTCGTGATCGAACCAAAAATCCCTGTTGGCTTTCAAGATCTGAGCGAGTTTGGTAGAGACGTATGGAGGAAGCTTCCCAACGACCTCGCCATCCACAAATAGTTCGCTTAAGAAACTGACGGTTCGTAGGCTTCGCGAAAATTGAGCAACGTCTCTGCTTCGGACCCGAAGCGCTTTCGAATTTATTTGTACACGGAGTGGCAGGCGAAGGAAGTCGTTGCCAACTTCTGTTTTTGTGGGCTCGTTGTATGCCGCAATGAACCAGCCTTCCATTGGTAACGTGCTTAAAAAGCTCCTGGGTAGTGGATAAGCTATCTCTGTCCAATCGGAGTCTCTGAAGATTAACGATGAGAACAAAGAGCATTCGACGCATTGGCCTGAAGCCAGGCGATCAACGTCATGATTGGATACTGCCAGGCCTGCGATGTCTCCAAATTGCATTTGTATCGGAAGCGAATCGGCAGCTTCCGGTTCAATCTTTTCGATGAATTCAGTGTGTACGGAATAGTACGTAATGCCATGTCGCGGAAGCGATGTATAGAGGGGGAGATAGCCGCGTGAACTATGGTGAAGTAGCGTGCTTACAGGGATGCCTAGCTCTTTCGATACGTAGGTCAATCTTCTAACTTCTTCGGTGCTATACATGGCCTGTCGGTAAGTGCAATGTTGGTATCGTTTTGGATTCTAATACTCAATAGCGTGGAGGTGAATTTCTTGCGATGACGAGGAAATTCTTTACTGCAGGTTAGAAGTAGACACAGAGAAATCACCTTGTGTCACGATTTAGGTTCAGTTCGCTTAGGAGCAGCCGCGCCATCTGTTGTGGCGCGGTAGGGCATACGGCCATTAGTCGTAACCTTGGTAACAGGAGGCTTCCACCGGAATGGTGTGTTGCCGAGCACTTCAATTTTGCCTCCCGATGTCTGAAATTCTGCGACATCTTCGGCGATGCGGTCGTGACTTAGATCATTGGCATGGGCCGTCGGGGCGTAGACCGAGTCCGACCTTGTAGCCGGGTATCGGCCTTTAGTACGCTTTATTGCCGTCATGACTTGTTTCTCCTATGAGTTGAATTCCGATGAGGCGAGCACTGTGCTTAGCATGCTCGTCGCGTTCAGCGCGGCAGTAGGGGCCGCCCATGGCAAAGGACCTGCAGACGATAGGTCTGCTGGCATAAATTCGACACTTCATCTGTTTCCCATCTAGTGCTGCGCACCACCCATCTTGGTCCTTGGTCATGACATGCAAGCCTCCGACCTGATGGGTTGTTAGATGGGAAGGCACTGAATCTTCTTTTCCCAAAATTACTGTGAGTCTGCAGCACAGTGAATCACACGTAGTGCACGTGATCTTGGCGTTGCCTTCTCGCTCAACTCTGTTCATGTCGTGGCAGTGATGACGTTGCGTGAGTAGTGCAATAGCTGGCCGCGATATGGCTCTAGGTCGGAGTCATGCATTCGACATCTTGTCGATTTGAGGGCGAACATTTGCTTGATTAACATCCGGCTGAATTCTTCGCTGCTACTCAAGCCCGGATCTGTTATCACGACCTCGGCTCTAGGTTTAGCATGGTGTAGCACGATATTCGCTATGACCTCGGATTGCGATCGATCATGTAGAACGTCACTGGCTATGATCACGTCAAAATTGCCTAGCGTGGATAGCTCCCGCCCATGACGGAGTTGATGAAACTGTACGGGTGGCAATCCGTTCAGTGCGGCATTGTGAGCTAGGAAAGGCTCGGCCAATGGATGCTCGTCGCAGGCAATCACCTCGACTCCGCGTCGCATCAGCACAATGCTAGCGAGTCCAATCCCACAAGAAAGCTGAAGTATGCGTTTGCCCTCGATGTCGAAGCGGCACATTGCCTGGGCAAGTAGTTGACCCGATGGCCACAGCTGACCGAACAAACCCCATTGTGCTGAGGAAATATGAAGACGCTTCCTGTGCCCCTCCAAGTCGCTGACTTGTTGCTTATCGCTGACGATGCGTAGCAAGTAGGAGTCGCCACCGATGGTGACTTTCACGTTGCGTGTCTTAAAGCCGGGCATTGCGCACTCCCGTCGAGCGACCACCCATGGATCTGGGCAGGTAACGCATGAGAAGGGGCGATATGCGTAACTGTCGAAACAGCTGCACCGAGCGCGAAGCAGGCTGGACCTGTGATTTGATGCTAGCACGTCTCAGGATTGATCCGCTTTGGCCCCACGCATGGCAGAGACGAATTCAGTACCCGTGTTCTGCAAATAGCTCTTCGTTCTTCGTGACGGTCACCCAGCTGGGCACGAAGGCTTTGGGAAATTCGGGTACGCCAAAGGCGTGGCTGCCTCAAGCAAGATGAAGTAGGTTGAGAGATACGCCTATGTCCCGCCTTTTAGCGGAAAAGAGCTTTGGGTGCTGAATGCGCTCCAGCAGCCAATGAATGGGGTGAATTCCGCACTGGAATCGCGTTGCTGGCTCAATGCCGATAGTTGCTTCTCAGCAACTCGAGCTGCTCGGTAGCCGCCAGCATGCTTTTGATCCTATCCAGCACTGCTTCAATGCCATTTCGGCGCTCGGCTTCATTGGGTAGCCCTACTATCGAGCGCAGTGCCTTCTTTGAGAGAATTTCCAGAGAGCGCAAGGTGTCCAGCCGTTTGGAATAGTTCCAAGAATGGGTAGACGCCATCATATCGGCCGCGAAATCATCTAAGTCGGCCCGTGCATCGTCATGGTTCATGGCTGATCCGTGCGCGAAGTGCGCGTTTGAACAACCACCATAGGCTCTTTCTAGCGTTCGTGTGTGACGAAGCTGGGTAGTGCCAGGTAGCGAGGTTGCCCTTAGGCAACCGGAATGGGAGCTGCCTGATGATCAAAGGGGCCGTTGCTGCCTTTTTCGCGTTGGTTCTCAGCTTCTCGTACTTGAGTGGTTTCTCTGTTCCACTGTGGACGTCCGGTTCAGAGTCAAGTGTTGTGACAAAAACTCCGACGCCGATGGCGCGCCTGTGCTGGTGACGAGAGAAGCGTCAGCTACTTGATGCGTAGAAATAGGCGCCCAGCACGGTACATTCCGGTCGCTCTTTTGTACTACAACGGAGGGTTCAGCACGTGTATGAATCTAACCTCGGGCCTGGATTTTCTACGAGTACCGGACTGCGAGTTCGGCAGACTACTCTGGTTCGCCGAGTAGCAGCGTCCAGACAAGTGACGAATCCTTGTAGCGATAACGCAGGCCCTCGACATCGATCTGCGTCGCCATGTGACCGCAAATATCCTCAAGCACATTGCCTACAATTACTTGGCCCGGGCAAGAGGATGTGCCGACACCCATAGGTCCGACGTCTATGTCCGCTTTGGCTACCATTTGCACTGCCCGTCTTTCTCCGCACGGACCTTCTATGTACATCACCTTCAGCAAAGCCGTTCTCCCTACGCCAAGCCCCAGTGGCTGCAGATGAGCAATAGTCCTTCCTTTGTTATGCCAAGGCGAAATGTTGGATGGTGGCGTGAACCTCGCCCAAAGCTTTTTTTTGGAAGCTAGCATCGGCCAGGCAAATCCAGCTATAGAGCAGTTCGAGTGCTTTTGATCGCGTAGTTGGCTACTACTAGTGCCTTAGATGTAGCGCTATGGTGTGTTCGACGGGTGCAATCGTCCATTGCTGCGACGATGCTTTTGATCTTCGAGTTTTTTAACCCGTCGGATGCGGCGAAGAGTCGCCAACGCCAATGCGAAGTTCTTAACCCTTTCAAGGCCATCCCTTGATTTCTGGACAAGACCTGCTCAAGTGAAAATGAATTGGAAATTACGCGGCAGTTCTTATCTTCTAGGAACGGCGGGGCACTACGGGCAGGGCTTTGTGAATTGCACTAGCAGCAACGGCCGCATGCCCGAACGCTACGGCAATTTGGTTCAGGTCTGTTACTAGGTCGCCAATGGCGTAGAGCCCAGTACGCGTGGTCTCCATGTGTTCATTTGTCAGTACTGCGCCTTCTTCGTTGACGCAAGCTCCCGCGTTGATCGCCAGTTCCCCCCCGTGCTGGCGCCCCCATAGCCGCATATACAAGATCAAATCTGTGGACGTACCCCAATGCGTCGGTCACGTCCCAACCATCATCCGTGCAGGCTAGGCTTCGTAGTTGGGGAAGAACCTGCAAGCCTTCAATATCTGAATTTCCAGCCAGCCCTAGGTTGGCTTCTTCCAGGGGAGCTATGGTGACGCGGGAAGAGAATGCGGACAGGTAGCGGGCATTGGGTGCCGCCCTGGCCAATGGCCCCACTATCGCAATCCGAAGGTCGTTGGCCTCGTAGCCGTCGCAAAGTGCGCACGACCTTAGGAGTCCTTTGCGCAGTGATTCTTCGGCATCACCCGAAGCCAAAGTTGGCAGACAGTCCACAACCCCGGTCGCCAACAACACTATAGGCGCTGACCACTTCTCAATCCCTGCCATCACCTGCCATCCTCCGGCTAGCTCATGGTGATTCGTTTTTGATGAATCGTTGCGCCATACCTGGACGCTTGCTCACGCAATCGATGAAGAAGTTCTGTCCCGGATACGCCCAATGGGAACCCGGGACAATTATGACTCTCCGGGATCCAGCGAGCTCAGCTACAGCCATCATCAAAAACGATGACACGCCGGTGCAGGCGTCGTAGGTAAGTAGCTGCGGTGAGTCCGGCCGGCCCTCCGCCGATGATGATGCAATCGAGATTCATGGTCGTGGCATAGGAGGTGTAGATGGCGCAGCCTGCCACGAACAAAGACTGTATGCACTAATTGCTGAAGCGGCTTCACTGCGAAGCGAAGCTTCCAAGTGCATCTGCGCCAATCCAACTATTTAGCCCGCTTGGCGGAATAGTGAAAATGGCCAGCATTACCGAGGTGGACATTCCAGCGATAGTGGACGCTTCCCACCTATGTGCATCCTTGAGGAGGCACTACGCGAAATTGCGCTGCTTCAGCCGGAGCGCGACGTTCACCAAAAGGAGCAGAACCGGCACTTCGATCAGGGGGCCAATGACGGCGGCGAACGCGACCGGCGAACTGATGCCGAACGCTGCTACCGCTACGGCTATGGCGAGCTCGAAGTTGTTGCCCGCTGCGGTAAACGCGATGGCGGTCGTGCGCGGGTAATCTTTGGCGATCAGCTTGCCCATGAAGAAGCTGACGGTGAACTGGACCACAAAGTAGATTGTCAACGGGATTGCGATTCGCAAAACGTCCCACGGGAGTTTGACCAGATCTCCGCCCTTCATAGCAAACATAACTGTGATCGTGAACAATAACGCGACCAAGGTTATCGGGGAAATGATGGGCAGGAACCGGTGCTCATACCAATGAAGCCCCTTCGATCTGGTCAACGCCCGGCGCACTAGATACCCGGCGGCGAAGGGGATGCCCAGGTAGATCAGAACAGCTTCGGCAACTGGCCAAAATCCAACATTGAGTACTACTCCGTGCAGCCCAAGCGCAGCCGGCAACCATGAAAGAAAGAACCAGGCGTAGACGCTGAAGAACGCGATTTGAAACAGTGAATTGGAGGCGACCAATCCGGCGACGTATTGATTGTCACCTTTTGCCAGCTGGTTCCAGACAAGCACCATCGCGATGCAACGGGCTAGGCCGATGAGAATGAGGCCTGTCATGTAACCCGGTTGTTCGCGCAAAAAGATCACTGCCAAGACGAACATCAACGCTGGGCCTATCAGCCAGTTCTGGATCAGGGATAGCGCCAGCACACGCTTGTCCTTGAAGACCACGCCCAGTTGCGCGTAGTCCACCTTGGCAAGCGGCGGGAACATCATCAGGATCAGGCCGATGGCGATCGGCACGTTGGTGGTGCCGATGCTCAGCGTATCTATTCGGTACTGCAGGGCCGGGAAGGCGACGCCCAAGCCCACGCCGAATGCCATTGCCAGAAAGATCCAGACGGTCAGGAAGCTATCAAGAAACGACAGGCGCTCGGCAGGCGCCTCTGCTCTTTCGTTCATCTGCAGCGCGTCGCAGTGCCGCAGGTTTGATCGTCCGCGCAGCAGTTCTCGGTCAGGTAGTCGACCAAACTGGTCATCACGTCGAAGTTGGCGCGATAGCAAACGGTGCGGCCACGCTGCTCGGAAGTGACCAAGCCAGCGCCGGCCAGCTCCTTCAAGTGGAAGGATAGGGTGGCGCCGGGAAGTGTCAGTGCCTGGGCGATCTCGCCGGCCAACTTGCCACCGCGACCTGCCTCTACCAACAGACGGTAGATCGACAGCCTCGTTCCATGACCAAGAGCGGCCAGTGCTAGCGTTGCGGACTTATGTTCCATAAAACTAGAATAATGGAAATGACTACCAGGAGCAACCATGCTCGACCTTCCCAATATCCACCCCGCCTCCCTGCAACAGCCCGTCAGTTCCGACCTGGAGATCATCAGCGCCAGCAAGCACTGCCCGCGCATCCTGATCCTCTACGGCTCGCTCCGTTCCCAGTCCTATAGCCGCAAGCTGGCTTTGGAGGCACAGCGCCTGCTGCAACACTTCGGTGCAGAGACCCGGTTGTTTGATCCCCATGACCTGCCAATGCTGGACGCGGTGCCGGCCGATCACCCCAAGGTGCGCGAATTGCGCGAGGCATCGTTGTGGTCCGAGGGTCAGGTCTGGATCAGCCCGGAAAGGCACGGGACATTGACCGCTGTGCTGAAAAACCAGATCGACTGGCTGCCGCTGGAGGAGGCTGGCATTCGTCCCACCCAAGGCCGCACGCTCGCAGTGATGCAGGTCAGCGGGGGTTCCCAATCCTTCAATGTGGTGAATGCGTTGCGCGTGCTGGGGCGTTGGATGCGCATGATCACCATACCCAACCAGTCGTCGGTACCCAAGGCGTGGCAGGAGTTTGATGAGCAGGGGCGGATGAAACCGTCGGCGTATTACGACCGGGTCGTCGACGTGATGGAGGAACTGGTGAAGTTCACGCTGCTGGTTAGGGATCGCAGTGACTATCTGGTCGATCGCTACAGTGAGCGCAAGGGTGACGCAGCGATGACGGCTCTTGCGGCGGCCTCTGGTGCGAATTCTCCTCAAACGGCCGCAGGAGGCGGAGCATGAAGGCAACCATCTACCACAACCCCAGCTGCGGAACCTCCAGGAACGTGCTGGCTCTGATCAGGCATGCGGGCATCGACCCATTGATCGTCGACTATCTGACCGATACGCCATCCAAGGCGCGATTGGCTGAGCTCATCGATAACGCTGGAATAACCGTGAGAGAAGCAATCCGGCAGAAAGGAACGCCCTATTTTGACCTGGGCCTAGACGATGCGGAGCTTACCGACGATCAGTTGATCGATGCCATGCTGGCGTATCCCATCCTGATCAACAGACCATTCGTGGAAACTGACCTTGGTGTGCGGCTTGCTCGCCCGTCAGAGGCCGTTCTTGCAATCCTACCGGCGATAGCCACTCCCTTCGTAAAGGAAGACGGCGAGGTGGTGATTGATGAGCGAGAGAGAAGACCCACATCTTGATCTTAACGGAAGCGCAACCGCTGCAGGACAGACGACGAAAACTTTCAAAACAACTCCCTGACCGTCACCGTCTTGTCCTTGCTGAAGGGCGCCGTACTACCTGGAAGAGGATGGTGGGCATAGGTTTCCGGTGGTCTTTACGAAGAAGATGAACTCATCGATGTAGTGGGTGTAGAGCGGCATTCACCAGCAGGCCTGCCAAGTTCAATGGCGGTCGCGAAGAGTCATTGAGGAATGGGCTACAGCTCGGTTCTGGTGCGTCATGCGGAATGGTTAGTAACCAGCGCGGGCATCACCGAGCTTTTCTAATGACTACCACGGCAACGGCCTTGTTCGAACGTTGCAGGTACCGATGCTTGCCCCGGACGGAAGCGCCGGAATCAATCGCTAAGTCGCAGCAGTTCGCTGGTTCATATCCTAGAACTGCGGCATTCATGGTCAGGAATTTATAGCGATGATGTTTTCTTCTAGTCGGGAGCGAACATCGCCAAGGCAGTGGTTTAGGGCGCGTTATCGGGTGTAAAGGTTGTGTTGTCGTCTTGTGAAAAGATGCGGCGTCAGGACGAGAAACACTGATTCCTTCCAAGCTTTTTAGAACGCGCTGAGGGGGCGGATTCGGTATTATTTTGCGCGTCTTCACAGAAAATTTAGGTGCACTTGGCCAGCGTTGGTTTTCACCTTCATCGGCCAAATCGCCATGGCACGCCCTATCTGGACTGGAACACTGTCATTTGGCTTGTTGAACATTCCTGTTTCGCTGATGTCTGGTGAGCACCGTGTGGATTTGAGCTTTCGCATGTTGGATTCCCGCGATAAGAAGCCCATCCGCTTCGAACGGGTCAACGCCGATACCGGTGAAGAGGTTCCCTGGAAGGATATCGTCAAGGCATTCGAGTACGACAAGGGTAGCTATGTGGTGGTCGAGAAGGAGGATATTGCCTCTGCTGCGCCACAGACACATGAGTCGGTTGATGTGGAAGCCTTCGTCGACCGGGACGAGATTGGCATGCGGTTCTACGAGAAGCCCTACATCTTGGTGCCCGGAAAGAAGGCAGAAAAGGGTTATGTGCTGCTGCGTGAGACACTGAAAAGCACGGGCAAAGTTGGCGTCGCGCGGGTAGTGATCCGGACGCGCGAGTATCTGTGTGCCGTTGTTCCTGAAGATGATGCGTTGGTGTTGATGATGCTGCGTTACCCGCAGGAGCTGGTCGAACCGGACGACTACAAGCTACCCACCGGCAAACCCGGCGACTACCGTATCGCACCGAAAGAAATGCAGATGGCCAAGGATCTAATCACATCCATGGAGGCGCATTGGAAGCCGGAGACATATCACGACGAGTTCCGTACACGCTTGGAGGCGATCATCAAGAAGCGCATCAAAGCGAAGGGTGCAACCACGAAGATCGTGGAGCACGAAGCTGACGGTCACGAAGACGCCGCGACCAATGTCGTTGACTTCATGACGCTGCTGCAGAAGAGCCTGGAGAGCAATCGCCGTACACCGGCAAAAACGAAATCTGCGGCCAAGAAACCTGCCAGGAAGGCGACAGTGAAAGGAGCGAAGAAGACTGCGAAGAAGGCGGTACGCAAGACGTCCTGACAGCCCATGAGCAGGCGAATCGTGCCACTGGAGGGGCTGGGTACGGGCCCGCGAGGACGGACGTATCTCTACGCGTTTCCCGTTGCCGGTGAGGATTTTGGCAAGCTGGGCATAGCGCGGGATCCTCTGGTTCGGTTGCAGGCATTCTCCCGCAGGTATTACGACTTCTTCGATCTGACGCAAGGCTGGTTGGTGGAGGCCGAATCCATAGGCGAAGCGCGCAGCTGGGAAGCACGCTTGAAGCGGCTATTGCGGCTTCATGCAGCACCTGCGCCAATCGAAGTGCCTTCGCGCGCCGGTGGCAGGACGGAATGGTTTCGCGGCGCCTCTCTGCAGCTGGTAGCGGCGCGGGAGCAATTGGCGGCGCAGGGATTTCAGGTTCACGCGCCGTTATCGACCTGGGTTGCGGACCAGTTGCTGCCATGGCGCGATCAACTGGATGGCCTGGAGCGTGGCTTGGTCGCACAGCTGGGGGCCGTCGAGAACTGGCCCGCGGCGTGGACTCATCCGGTATTGATCGCGCTGCGGGACGCGTTGGACGCCTGTGCCGTGCTACAGCTTTTCCTGGACGGCGCAGTCTCGCCGGCGTTGCAGGCTTGGCACAGGCGCAACAGCCTTTCGCCATCATGACCGGAAATCATTCAAACGCCCCATCAGCCGCTTTGTCGGCGTTGGTGATCGCCAACTAGCTGAGCGGCACCCATATTCCGGACCTATGGCGTTGTTTCTGCGTGACGCGCGAAAGGCAGGACCTCATGACGCCTTACCATCGTCATTGCACATTGCGGTCAGCTCAATCGTAGGAACGCGCGTGGCGGACGGCGATCTCATGTACTGAGGCCTGAGGGCATGTATTGCTCGGCAGGTGCTTTCTATATCGATCCGTCCAAACTGGTCGGGTGTGCGGGCATCACGCACGGGCACGGCGATCACGCGCTTGCAGGCAGGGGTGCTATCACCTCGCTACCGCCAGCTTGCCTATCCTGGAATGGCGTCTGGGTGTCCAGCAGTACGTGTGCCATGCCTACGGCGAGCCTTTCAGGTTGGGGGTGGCGACGGTGTCGTTGTACCCAGCAGGCCATGTACTTGGCTCTGCCCAGGTGCGGGTTGAGGTGGACGGGCAGGTATGGGTCGCATCCGGCGACTCCAAGCGTCGGTTTGATCCTACCTGTGCGCCTACCGAGCCGGGTAAGGCGCCTGCTTATACGCTGTGCGGCCATCTGCACCCGGTGCTGAAGCTGCCTGCGATGGGTGCGCATCAGCTGTTCTGGATCGGCGATCGATGCACGGTATTGCCTGCATTCTCCCGGTTCACTGGCGGACTACAGGTCGAAATCCGCCAAGCGCGGGGCAGCGTGCTTTGCAACGGGCGGGATCTTCTGGAGCTTGAGTGACAGTGCTGGCCATAACTCTGGAGTTGGTCGTTGGGCAGCGGCCAGCCTGTCATTGTTCGAGTTCATCGGTCGCCATTGAGGCCATCGGGGTTCGCGGCTGCGATAGCAGTGAAGCAACCTTCACCCGACGCGAAATATTTGGATGAGATCACAGATCGAGCGTTTTTCCAGTCGTTTTTTCCCGATCTTCACATGCGCGATTCTATATACGATCAGCCGGAAAACAGGGGCAACATCAGGAGACCCGGTTGTGAAAAGCATGAAACTCTATCTGGAAGGGCCAGGGCGAGAGAGGCGTCCTGTCAAGGTCGTTTCGACAGAGAGGAAAAGCTTCAGAACCATGCTGGATGTCCCAGGCAGGCGCGCAGTAGCCGCTGGATTGGATCGCATGGTCGAGGTGAATAGCTTGATGGATGAAGAGGGGAACCTTGCACAGCAGATTGATAGCGAGGGCTTCAGATACAGGTTCAATGGATCTGAATTGCCTTGGTCATTGATCGTCGGTTGATTGTGGCGGGCTCCGCGAGGGGCCCGCTTATCTAGGTCGGGCCGTCGGCGTCGCAACGGGGAAGGCGATTGGAACTACAGATACACGTAGCTGAGTCCGAGTACCAGCACTTCCATATGAACGGCAGCGCTTTCAAAGCGTCGATATCTAGGTGAATAAAGTCAGGCTCTGAATTCAGACGTTTGTTTGCTGTATACCAGTGATGCTAGTACAGGGTGGATCCCGCAAAGGGAGAAGTATCTTGAACGGATTGAACATGTTCCTGGAAGGTCCAGGGCTGGAACGTCGCGCAGTGCAGCTACTGCGAACCGAACGCGTTCCGCTTGAATCCCTGCTGTACCACGCGACAAGCAGGGCGGCGGTAGCGCTGATCGATCTTCATGTATTGATCGACAACCGGGGCAACGTAGCCACGCAGGTCGACAATGAAGGCCTGCGCTACCGATTTCCAGAATCCAATGCCCCTTGGGCGTTGATTGTTGGCTGAGAAGCCGGGGTTGCGGATGGAAGCCGCTACCGCTTGTTGTCAGGGGAACCTGCACCTCTCACGCATGATTAGGCTGGTTCCCCTTTCCTAACGCTGCGATGGCGCCGCAACCGCAGGATCCTCTGTGTCCTGCAGCCCACGTAACCCTCCTCGATGATTTGCGGGGAACGATAGGCAGTAGTTGCAGTCTACAAATGGCCGCTGGTCCTCGCGTTGAATTCACGCACGATCACGCTTCGCTATCGCTACCGCCGATACAAAAGCACGCTCATCCTCAGGAGAGCCACCATGGCCAGAAGAACAGATAGCGCACAGGTCACCGAGTTGCTGTTGCAGGCGCTGGAGACAGAGCGAGGCGGTCAGAAAATCTATGCAGCCGCCTTGCGTGCGGTGCAGAACGACGATCTGCGCGGAGAATGGAAGGGCTATCTCGAAGAGACCCGTGGTCACGAAGAAATACTTACCCGCGTTTTCGAGCAACTCGGCCTCGATACCGAGATGGACAGCCCCGGCCGACAGGTGGTGGCTCATCATGGGAAATCGCTGGTAGCGGCCATCCAGATGGCAATCAAGAACGACACCCCGACCGCTGCGGAATTGGTTGCAGCCGAGTGTGTTGTTCTGGCCGAAACCAAGGATCACCAGAATTGGGAGTTGATCAGCAAGGTTGCCGAACAGGGTGGGCCGTCAGCAAAAATACTCAAACAGGCATATGACGCCGTTGAGAAACAGGAAGACCACCACCTGTATCACACAACCGGTTGGGCCAGAGAGCTTTGGCTGCAGAGTCTCGGCATCCCTGCGGTTTTGCCTCCGCCCGAGGAACAGAAGGACGTGGAGACAGCCATTGGCGCCGCGCGCGCCGAGAAAGCACGCAAGGACTATCTCTGAATCCCCCTTCATAGGAGGTCGTAGATGATACCGACGTCTCTCGCGCGTGTTTTCTGCCTGGGGACCGCTGATGGTGTGGAAACCTATCGCCGCATCTTTCCGATGGCGATGATCCAAAGCTGGCGTGGGCCGCAAACCCGACCCACGCCAACCTGGTTAGTCCGGAGCTTTGGCAGGAACGAATGGAGATACCGGGTCACTGGCCGGGAAAGTCTCCTCCAGCGCCTCATCATGATTTGAACTCTCATGATCTTTGCGCTTGCGACGCTCATGGCTTGACTCTGGGCAGTCACGCTCCTCGGAAGGCTCTGGTGGGTCCTTGCGGTCTCGTATCATCTTGGTGGCTCCTGTAGTCGAACGGTGCCTGCAATGACACTCACTGTGTTGCTGGCAAGAAAGAATCTGATCTACGTGTTGCTAGCAACGCGTGGAGAACTGGGAGGGCGTTGTGAAGGTAACGCTCAATGATTCGGGGCCTGCCTTTATTCAGGGCTAACGCCCGCGTAGGGTTGCAGCAAGGTCGAACAGAGGATACGGCGATGGCGCGCACGGCACCGCAGGTTCATACCGCACAAGCAGACATAGAACAGCTCAAGGCCTTGCAGTTGGCGCTTGATGCAGAGCTCGTCGTCGAACTCCGCATGAAAGACGGGAGAGTATTGAGGGGTACGGTGACTGAGCGACCCGCTGTGCAGCAGTTTCGCGGCCCCGATGAGCAGGAAGGAACAAACGGTCAGGTTCCGCTCGATGTGCCCGGTGAAGGGGTCCAATTGCTATGGCTGGATGAGATTGAGCACGTAACGCGCTTGGGGAGCAATTGATCAATCGCTCCGATCGGCGCACTCGGTAGACCGAAAACGCCACGTTTGGTCTCAGTCAGGCTGTCCGGTAGACGGACGATATTGAACTAGATCGTGCGCATGGTGACCGGTGGAAGCGGTTGATGGCAGGGATCCGACGCCCGTCCGGCTTGGATACCGTGTCGAAGTTTCGTCCCGGCAGACGGACCCATCACTGCTCGGTCGAGCTGGCACGCCTACGCTTGCTAAGTGACACCCATTGACCCGCCAGCGCGGTAAGCAGCAGGCAACTGTTGGTGACAACAAAGATCGCATTCCCCACCAGGACGGAGTAGATGACAAACAGCGTCGAAGCGGCTGCCTGCCCAACGAACAACCAGGTGGAGATTGCCCCCGGGTGTTCGGCTTTGGCCTGTTTGAAAATCTGCCGGATCAAGGTGGCCAGCAGGATCACCGAAGCCGCCCAACCCACGCATTCTGTCAGCAGCTCGTCATCCATGGCTCTTTAGACAAAGAGTGCGGTCTCGGTGACGCCGAGTTGCAGGGCAAGCCTAGCCAGCTCACTGGCAGCGACAGCTCCGTCAACGTGCTGCGAGACGGTATCCAGTATGTCGCGATAGGCCCCCCAGAACTCTGGCCCGCTACCATGCCGTTCGTGCGATGCATTCAGGCGCATCCACTGATCGGTTGAAATCACCTGTGCGCTGAATTCCATGATCAGACTGCCTGAATGAACGATGCAAAAGCTGCGCCGATTGCCAAGCACAACAGGGCGGTTTTTCGCTGAAGATTCCGTGTAGTGGTCATGGTGCTGGGTCCGTGCGGGTCTAGCGGCATGTTGCCAAGCGCGGAGTTAAGCGCTCGTCCCCGACTGCCTCCGTTTTAAGAACACTTCTTCACAAGTCGCGGCGGCCCCCGAAGCAATGGGTGAAGGCTAACGCTGGAACGCCACTCGTTCGGGCCGATGCAGGCCAAAGCCTTGGGCATAGTCCACTCCCAAGGAACGCGCTGCGTCACACAGATGCCCGGAACTCACACCTTCGGCCACAACCTTGAGGCCGCGCTGGTGGCCTATCTTGGCGATGGCGCTGATGATGGTGTGGCTGATCGGATCGGTATCCAGATCAACAATGAAACTGCGGTCGATCTTGATCAGGTCCAAGGGGAGGTTTTTGAGATAGCCAAAAGACGACATGCCAGCGCCAAAGTCATCGAGGGCGATGCTGCAGCCGGCACAACGCAGGCGTTCAACGATGCTTGCTACCTTGACCAGGTTGCGAACTGCGACGGTCTCGGTGACCTCAAAGCAAAGCTGCTGTGGCGGAACTCCGTGTTCTGCAATGCAGCCAAGGATGAAATCGGCCAAGGCCTCGTCCTCGACGCTGGCGCCTGACAGATTGATCGCACAGCTACCAAGTGTCTGCGCAGTGACGTGGAGGTTGTTGAAGTTTGACAGGGCTGTTCGGATCACCCAACGGTCAATCGCAGGCATCAAGCCATAGCGCTCGGCGGCAGGTAGAAATACGCCCGGTAGCACGATGCTGCCATCTTCATCGCGCAGGCGCAGCAGCAGTTCGATGTTGGTAGCGGTGTCCGTGCCGGTGAGGGAGATGATCTCCTGGTAGTCAAGCAGCAGCCGGTCCTGTTCCATCGCCCAGCGCAGCCGGTTGACCCATTCCATCTCGCCCTGGCGCCGGCTGGTCTCGTCGTCCTCACGATACACATGCAAGCGATTGCGCCCGTTCTCCTTGGCCAGATAGCAGGCCGTGTCTGCCCAAGCCAACAGATCCTTCAGGGTGGGCAGCTGCTGGTCGATCACCACCATGCCGATGCTGCAGCTGACTTTGTAGCTGCGCTCCTGCCACGCGAACATTAGGGTTTCGATGCCGCCGCGGATCTGTTCGGCCAGTTTCAGGGCCCCGTCGGCATCTGCATGGAAGGTCAGCAACCCGAACTCATCCCCGCCCAAACGCGCCAAGACGTCGCCGCTGCGCAGCTGCTGGCGCATGATCAACGCGAGTTGCTCCAGCAACTGGTCGCCGGCGATATGCCCGGACACGTCATTGATCAGCTTGAACTGATCAAGGTCGATGTACAGCAATGCCCACATGCCGTTGATCGCTGTTGTGGACCGGTTGTTGAGTATCTCTTCCAAGCGGCGCTCGAACTCGCGACGGTTGTAGAGGCCGGTCAGCGCGTCGTGTGCGGCTTGGTAACTCAGGCGATCGGTCAGTTCGCGCTGCTCGGAATTGTCGGTAGCGACCAACAATAAATGCGGGGTGCCATCAACATCCACTTCAGCAATGGATGCATTTGCCCAGAAGCTGGTGCCATCTGCCCCTTGCAGCTCGGCCTCTAGTCGGTTCCAGCCGCTGCGCAGATCTGCTGGATCCCGGGACCGAGCTTGCAATTGTTGATCAAGAAACAGCGAAGACAGCTGCAGGCCGGTGGGGTTACCCAGACGTTTGCGCGCTGCCTGGTTGGCGTACACGATCTTCCAGTCGCGGGCATCGACGAGCAGCACCAATGCTGGGAGTAGTTCATTCAGGGCGCGAAAGCGCAGCTCGCTCTCGCGGTAGCGGGAACTCATCTGCGCGCCCAAGGCCAGCGCCTTGCGCCTGGTTACCGCCAGCGACCACAGCAATGCGGACAGCAGCAAGCTGATAATGGTTCCGGCGATAACGATGGTATCCAGCCGGCCAACGGCAAAGGGCTGCGGACGGGGCTGCATCTCCAGGTGCCAGCGCCTGCTGCCAAAATCCAATTGTCGGCGCTGCACAGGCAGCCCGGCAGCAGCCACCGTGCCGGAATCATAGAAAGGCTGGGCGTGCACATCCGTATCGCGGATCCTTATCCGGAAACCATCCAGGATGGGCGGTTCCAGCGCGCTTTCAATCAGTGGCTGCAAGCGGATGCCGATAGCTAACGCCCCGATCTCCCGAGCCTGCCGCTCGCTTGCCGACGCCGGTGTTGGCCCCTTGGAATACACCGGTAGGCGAAGCGTGACGCCTAGCGGGCTCTGTTCAGGAGACGTATGTTGGCGCAGGATAAACGGGGCTGAAACAGTGACGGTGTCGGTATCCCTGGCGCGTAGCAGGGCTGCCAGGTTGGCCGCTTGGGTGACCATGTCAAAGCCCAACAGGCTGGTATTGCTCTGGTACGGGGACACGAACTCATAGCGGTAAGCCGCGTTGTCGGTTTGCGGTCGATCCACCTGCGTGCGCCGGGCAAAGGCGACGGAAGTGTAGGCCTCGCTACCATTGTGCAAACGCCCGTAGTACTGACTGAAGCCGGTCTGATCCATCCGGTCGTTGGCCAGGAAGACCGTCTGCATCGCACGCAGGATGGATGCTGCGCGTTCGAGCGGCACCTGCAGTTGAGCAACGGCGGTGTCGGCCAGGGCTCTGCGTGCGTCTGCCGCCCGATGCTGCAGGTCTGACCATTCGCGATACGCGATGATCGCCGTGCAGGTCAGGCCGAACAACAGGCCTGCAACTGCCCAGGCAAGCGGCGGCAAGCTGCCACCATGAGCGGGCAAGGTATGCGCGGATTCTTCGTGCTCTGGCTGGATAAAATTCACTTGCCCGTTCGGCTCCTGCGGAATGTTGTGCCATGAGGAAAATGCAGCTTGCCGCGTCCGGGCCAGCTGCAAACAACAGTCAAAACAACGCGAAAGCCACCGTGACGCAACTCCCGACTCTTCCGGGCCGAGTATGGATATCGGCTTAGACCCGGCGATCTTGATGGAGCGGCAGATAGATTTGTGACGAGAGCGGTGGCACCAGGTCCGGGAAACAAGGTACCGCAATTTGGCTGACAGGCAGTCATCGTGCAGATACCTGATTTCACGCCACCGTAGCCACTCCTAGACTTGGCGATGACATTGAAGGCGTAGATTGTCTATCAAAGCATCCATGAACCGATGTGGATCCGACCGTCCGGAGCGGGCCATGAGCGATAACAGGGACACGCTGACCCCCACAGCAGGTGGCGGGCCTGTCTCAATCAAATTGATGGGGTCAGGTAAGCCTGCAGTGCATCAGATTGCTGCTTCATGCGGCTGTGTACGTTCGTCAAATGGCGGGGATCCAGTGTTGCTGCAGTGCAGCGACGCCTACACCGGTTGGACGCCAATATGAGTCTGGCCGACTACCGTCGCAAACGCCACTTCGAACATACGCGTGAGCCTGAATCAGACAAGCCGTTGCCAAAAGGGCGACGTGCAATATTTGTCGTGCAACTGCACCACGCGAGTCGCCGCCACTATGACTTCCGCCTGCAGGTTGGGGACACGCTGAAAAGCTGGGCGGTGCCCAAGGGGCCCAGCTACGATCCGTCGATAAGACGGATGGCGGTCGAGGTGGAAGACCACCCTATCGCCTATGCGGACTTCGAGGGAGAAATCGCCAAAGGGCAGTATGGCGGGGGGCATGTGGCGCAGTTCGACCATGGTATCTGGGCAACCGAAGGCGACCCGGAAATGCAGCTGGCCGAAGGGCATCTGCGGTTTGAATTGTTTGGCAACAAGTTGAAGGGCGGCTGGCATCTGGTGCGTTCAGGCAAGCCTGCACGCCAACCGCAATGGTTGTTGTTCAAGGATCGGGACGCGTTTGCCGGCGCGCTGGAAGCCGACGACCTGCTGGATGATGTGACGCCAGCGCCGGAAAGCGACAAACAACGCGCCGGCCGCGGTAAGACCGCAAAGAAGGAGCTTGCGACCGTGCCAGTGAAGTCGGGTCGGCGCAAGGATTGGTCCAAACGGGCCTTGACCTTGAACAGTGCTCGCAAGGGCAGGGCGCCGACAGGACCATTTCAACCGCAACTGGCAAAGCTGGGCCAGATCCCTCCCAAGGGAGAGCACTGGCTGCACGAAATCAAGTGGGACGGTTATCGGATCCTGGTCACCGTGGCAAACGGCGAAGTACGTCTTTGGTCGCGTAACGCATTGGATTGGACGGATCGACTGCCCGATATCCGCGAGGCATTGGACGGGCTGCGGCTGGACTCGGCATCGCTGGACGGCGAGCTCATTGCAGGAAGCGGGGCACAAGAGGATTTCAACCTACTACAGGCGACCCTTTCAGGAGAGCGGCAAGGCCGACTTACCCTGGTGCTGTTTGATGTACTGCACCTGCAAGGCGTAGATGTCGCCAACGCGCCGCTGATCGAGCGCAAGGCGCTGCTGCAGGACCTGCTGAAGGGTGCATCGCCCCATCTTGCTTTCAGCGCTCATGTAGACATGGATGGCGAGGCCGCGTTTCGGGTGGCCGCACAACATAACTTCGAAGGGGTGATATCCAAGCGCTTGGACCGGCCCTATCACCCCGGCCGCAGCGACGACTGGCGCAAGACCAAGCAACTGGCGTCGGAGGAGTTCGCCGTGGTGGGTTTCACCGCGCCGAAGGGCGCGCGCACAGGCTTTGGCTCCCTGCTGTTGGCTAGCCCGGATGCCCGTCATGGCTGGCGCTATGCAGGCAGGGTAGGCACTGGGTTCGACGATGCGATGCTGAGGCAGCTGATGCGCAGGCTCCGTGGCGGGGACAGCAAACCCAGCGTCCATGTCGGGGCCACCGAGACCGACCTGCGCACGGCCAAGTGGTTTGCTCCCCGCTTCGTGGTCGAGGTGTTCTACCGTGGAAAAGGAGGGCAGACCTTGCTGCGGCAGCCCTCGCTCAAGGCCCTGCGGCTGGACAAGGACGTGGGCGATCTCCTCAACAGCGATCACTCGCTCATGTCTCAACAGAAAGCGGCTGCGGCCAAGCGCAGCAAGCCGGCGACCAAGGCTTCGAATACCGTGCTGCCAGCACTCTCCAGCCCCGGCAAGCGGCTGTTTCCCGCGGACAACATCAGCAAGCAGGACGTGTGGGAATACTACCTGGCAATCGCCGATCATCTGCTGCCGGAAATTGTCGGGCGTCCCTTGTCGGTGATCCGCTGCCCGGCTGGCATAGAGCGCCAGTGCTTCTTCCAGAAGCATATGACTACCGGTATCGAACGGGTTTCCACCGTCAAGCTCAAGGAACAGTCGGGATCACAGGCCGGTTATCTGGTGGTCGATGATCTTGCTGGCTTGATGGAGCTGGTCCAATTCAACGCCTTGGAGTTCCATCCCTGGGGAGCGAAGGCCGACACACCCGACATCGCTGACAGAGTGGTGTTCGACCTGGATCCAGGGCCCGATGTGCCATTCGCGGAAGTGAAACGCGCTGCGATGGACATACGCAAGCTGTTGGTTGCCATCGAGCTCGAATCTTTCCTGCGTGTATCTGGTGGTAAAGCCCTGCATGTGGTGGTGCCGCTTGCACCGGGCTGTGATTGGGAGCTGACCAGACGCTTCGCACACGGCTTTGCCGATGCATTGGCCAAATCACAACCGGATCGGTTCCTGGCGACTGCCACCAAAAGTCGACGAAATCGCCGCATATTCATTGACTACCTGCGCAACGGACGAGGTGCAACGGCGGTCGCGTCCTATTCAATGCGCGCGCGTCCCGGTGCACCGGTGGCGTTGCCTCTGGCATGGAGCGATCTGGCCAAGGTGCACAGGGCCGATGCATTCACCATCAAGGATGTGCCGACGAAGCTGAAGCGGCGCAGGGAGGACCCATGGGCCGGAATGGATTCGCTCAAACAGAACCTGTCGCGGTGGGCCGATGACACATAGTCGCAGGTCCCGGTCCGAAGCCCTCTGGCTTCGCCCATCTGCCCTAAGAAACTACAGCCGCAGCACGCGAAAGCGCAGCGTCAATCCAATCGAGGAAATAACGATGACAAACGACAAGTCCACTGCCGGACCGAAAGAGGAAAAGACGCGCGCCGACGGAACCCCGGGCACGGCCGCAGCACGCGAGCAGGACATGAAGGAGCAGGCCGACCAGAAAAAGCAGGAGCAAAAGCTGCGACAGTCCGACCAGATAGACAAGGGGCCCTCGGCATGCAATCCAAGTGGGCGCCGCTAGTCGCTCGTGCGAGCTTGATGAGTGTTCTTGAGCCTGCGAGATAGTGAAGCCTCGATGAAGAATCTGGGAACCGGAAGCTGTACTCCGGCGCGGCAAGAGGCACCGAGGCAGTTCAACCTCGATCGGCTTCACGTAAGGCTGACCAGGTCTGCAGTTAGCTTGTTCACCACTCAAGCGGGCTACTCCTCATGGACAAGCATTGGAGTCGCAAACGAATGATCTGGACGATCCTGATCACCGTCTTGGTCACGCTGCTGGCGACGGTGGTGGCGACGAACTTCAAGACGTCGGACAAGAAGCTAGAGCGCAGGATCGAGCACCTCTACGCCGCGGATACACCACAGTTCCGCAGGGAGATGGCAGTACTGCTAGGACCCGGAATGGTGCTAGGAAATCGCGTGACCGGACTGCAGAACGGTGACGCGATATTTCCCGCGATGCTGGAGTCCATCCATTCGGCACAGAAGACGATCACCTTCGAAACCTACATCTATTGGTCGGGGCATATTGGTCAGGAATTTGCAAATGCTCTTGCCGAGCGCGCCCGTGCAGGTGTGAAAGTAAAGGTAATGGTGGACTGGATGGGTAGCTTGAAGATGGATCGCAGCCTGATTGATCAGATCAGGAATGCTGGCGCGGAGGTACATCAATACCGTCCACTCAAGTGGTACAACCTGGGGCGCCTCAATAACCGGACCCATCGAAAGTTGCTGGTCATCGATGGCCGGGTTGGGTTTACCGGTGGAGTAGGGGTAGCCGACCAATGGAGCGGACATGCACAGGACAGCGAGCACTGGCGCGACATGCACTTCAAGATCGAGGGCCCGGTTGTGGCGCAGGTGCAGGCGGCGTTCAACGACAACTGGATCAAGACCACCGGTGAGGTGCTCAATGGCGTGGATTACTTCCCCCAAATCACGCCTGTCGGCGAGATGGATGCTCACATGTTCGTGGCATCACCGTCTGGCGGTAGTGAAAGCATGCATTTGATGTACCTGATGGCCATCGCAGCAGCCGAGCACAGCATCGACCTGCAGGCGGCATACTTCGTTCCCGACGAGTTGATCATCAAGGCGCTGATCACTGCACGACAGCGAGGGGTGCGGGTTCGCGTTACGGTGCCTGGCAAACACATTGACTCGGAGACGGTTCGCTTGGCCTCGAAAGCACATTGGGGGGAGTTGTTGCTGGCTGGCATCGAAATATACGAGTACCAGCCTACGATGATGCACAACAAGCTGCTGATCGTGGACGGGATAATGAGCTCGGTGGGTTCCACGAACTTCGACGTGCGAAGCTTCCGGCTCAACGATGAAGCGAGCCTCAATGTCTACGACGCAGCGTTCGCTGCACGGATGACCGAGGTATTCGAGGCCGACCTGAAACCGACGATCAAGTACACCTATGCGATGTGGGAGCAGAGGCCGATGAAGGAGAAAATGATCGAGAAGTTCATTCTTCCGATTAAGTCGCAGCTGTGACAAGGCGAACTGCATTGAGCTTTCTTCACATTGCATGACTTCAGACTAACGTTGGCGTGCGCAAGGTAGGGGCTGCGATACCACCATCGCGCCGTTACATGAGGTGTGCCGTGAGCACTCCCACGCCAACCGACCCGAATGCGCCCCGCGAACCAGGAACTCCAGACCCAATGCGGGATCCTCGGAATCCTGATCGCCCGAACCCCGACCTGCCTGGCAACGACAACCCCGATTTGCCACCCGTTGATCCGGAGAGAGGACCTCCAGTACCGGATCAACCAGACAAAGACAGCGCAACTTGAACCCATTCCGGGACGCTTGCCAACTGATGCTATGAAGGCCCAGTTATGTCTGAATCCAGGAAATCCGCTGCCAAATCAGCCTCAAAAAAGCCGCCCAAGAAGAACCCAACAAAGCCCGTTGCGACGGGCGGTGAGGATGAAGACGCCCAGAGTACGGCGGCGAGGCAGCGGAAACTTCAGAGCAGGGCGAAGAAGCTGGATGCCAAAGCCGGCAAGCCAGATAAACCGGCGCCGGTACAAGCGGGTACACGCCAGCAACCAAGTCGCATGCCTGCTCAGAGCATCCGAAAACCCGGCGCGGAAGGCGAGCTTGATCTGGCCCCGCGCTACATGGCGCCCGACTACGTGGGCAGCGGGAAGTTGCGAGGCCTGCGCGCGATCATCACCGGTGGTGACTCGGGCATAGGCAGGGCAGTGGCGGTTCTTTTTGCGCGTGAGGGCGCAGATGTCGCCGTCTTGTATCTCAGCGAGCACGAGGATGCGAAGCTGACCTGTAGCAAGGTCGAGAAGGAGGGCACACGAAGCCTGGCCATCAGTGGCGATGTGCGTGATCCTTCCTTCTGCAACAAGGCAGTGAAGAAAGTCGCCAAGGCGTTCGGTGGGGTCGATCTCCTAGTCAACAACGCCGCGTTCCAGCTGCATTGTCATCGGCTGGAAGAGCTCGCGGATGAGCATCTGCAGGAGACGCTGCAGACCAACATCGCCGGATACATCCATATGGCGCGGGCGGTGCTGCCCTACATGGAGGAGGGTAGCAGCATCATCAATACCGGATCGGAAACCGGAATATTCGGCAGCCCATCGCTGATCGACTATTCCACGACAAAGGGTGCTATTCATGCCTTCACCAAGGCGCTGGCAACCCAGCTGCTGCCGCGCGGAATCCGTGTGAACTGTATTGCTCCAGGCCCGGTATGGACGCCGCTGAACCCTGCTGATAAAGCAGCCGATGAGGTTGCTCAATTCGGCGCCGACAGCGACATGAAGCGACCCGCACAGCCTGAGGAGCTGTCACCGGCATACGTATTCCTAGCCTCTCCAGTTACCGCCAGCTACATCAATGGCGTCGTTCTTCCCGTGATGGGTGGGCCGCATTGGTGAGAGACCTTTCGACTTATCTTGTGTCAGGAATGCGATACAAATTCAGGTTGTCAGCGGTCTTGATTGAAACCGGCGCTCCGATCCCGCTTGATCGGGCTGGTTCAGCCGCTCGGAAGCTACCGGGAGAACTGAGGCTCATGCAGATTCAGAAGTATGAAGAGCGACTTCGAGTTGCCATGCTGCAAAGTGACTAGCTGCACTGGACGAACTAATTGACGATGATCTGCTTTTCGTTGGGCCTAGGGGCAAGGTCGACACGATGGCATCTGACGTGTGGTTGTAGGTAGCGTGTCGGTGATTGCTGCTGAGAACGCTCAATAGGTGAACCCAGAGTATCCACGTCGATTGCCTGAGTTGGTTGGGGATGTTTACAGAAGGAGAGCGCACGTTTACTTGGGCGGAAGCGGACATTTGATCTTGGCAGAACGCCTTGATGTCATTTCAACAATGGAGAAAGAGCGTCCGCATTGATGGAATTCCTCAGCGGAAGCGTATGAAGCCCGTTGCTGCAATTTGTCACAGCAGCACTCGGCCGCTTCATGTCCAATCTCCGTCTCGTTGGGGATTGAACTCAAAATCACCGCACTACTCAAAAAACCGGGGGGCGTCGGGAGAATTGAACAATCCTGGATTGCAGTCGGCAGAGGCGAAGAGAGCATTTTGTAGTCAAAAACGTCGACTCGAAAAAGTTGGGCCGGATCAATGAGCGGGTGCGCTGAGCTTCAATAACGTAGATCTAGAACCGATATGTCGCAGCGATCGTGAAGTAGCGCCCATAAACGTCGTCGACCGCAGTGTTGTAACCTCCGGTGTAGAAGCGATAGTTCATGGGGCGCTTATCAAGGAGGTTGTTTACAACGAGCGCATAAGACCAATCTTCTGGACCTGAGTAGCGAACATTAAGGTCCAACAGCGTCCCGGGAGGATTTCTGCACTTGCCGACATCACGATTTTCCTTGGGGCAAACTTCGTCGGCGGGATAGGCAAACGATGAGCCGAAATGGCGCATTGTCAAGCTCGTCGTCCAGTGACCGAGTCGCCATTGCACGTCACCTAGTAAGGTCAGCTGAGGCGTTTCATGCCCGGCGCGTTCGACGGGCTTAGGCTCGATGATGGTCGTAGTGATGTACTGGCTGAGATAGTGTGCAGCTACGTGGAAGCGAAGCTCACCAAACTCGTCGTGCCGCACCAGATAGTTGCTCTCGAGTTCCCATCCTTGGGTCTCGGATCTACCGATATTGGCGAGGTAGCGATTGGCACGATAGAGCACGCCATCGGCGTTGCGCACAAGGCCATCTGGGAAAAGGGAGGGGTAGCTGAAAGCATCTGCAATACCGAATTCGTCGCTGCGGGAAACCTGATACCAGTCCAAGTTGGCGCTGAATGCATGCGTCGGAGCCCAGGCCATGCCGAGGGTGCGGCTGCGCGAGAACTCGGCACGCAAGTTGGGGTTGCCGCTCACGCCGTATTCAACTCGGCATCGATCCGAGCCTACACGGATGCAGGGCATCAGTTGAGGAGTGACCCGCATTGACAGGGTTTGGGTCATGCTGTCGAACGGCACGCGCGCATCATTCAGGCTGGGTGCCCGGTAGCCTTTGCCAAAGCTCGCGCGTGCCAGAAAGGTTTGGCTTGGTGCCCATTTGAAACCAATGCGCGGGGAGATATTGGATTGGAAACCTTGGTGATGATCCAGGCGCGCAGCCAGGTCTATCTGTAGTTTCCGATGCAATGGCAAGGTCAGTTCAGTGAAAATGGCGGAGTCGCCACCATGAAGGTTGTACGGCTCAATGACAGTGGAGCCCAGCGCAACGTCATCATTGATCTGCAGGGGGTCTGGGGTGCTCCGACGCCGGGTGAAGCTGACTGCTGTCCCCACCACAATCTGTGCGGCCATATCAAAGGCTTCATACAACGGGCGGTTCGACGTGGCTTCCAGTGTGCTGACCGAATAGTAGCCAGCAGGGTGAATGGAGCCCCGTATCGCGTTTGCGATCACGCTGTTATCCGATCCATCGAGGCGGAGATAATTGATATTTTCCTCCAACTTCGATCGAAGCAACACGTTATCAGTTGTACTTCGCGCCCGACTCTCGCTATGAGATAGGGCAATGTTCCAGTTCCATCCGAGAGCTAACCCATCCATGCCGATGGATACGTCATTGGTAATGTTGACGGTGCGGTTTCTAGGGACCCCGAGTTCATAGAAGGCGTAATCGACATCCAAGCCCGGGGCGGGAGCCAATGCATAGTCCGGATGGGAGGGGCTGATGCGGAAAAAGCCGTAGACAGGAGAGGACTGCAGTGTCTGCTCGCTCTGCGTGCGTAGGCCGAAGAAATAAAGTGACCTTGAGTTGTCCAGGTCCTGATCCCACCGGATATATGCGGATCTATTCTGCGTTGCTGGCTGCAATGTACGGTATCTAGCGGAGTCAAAACGGCAATAGGGAGAGTCAGGGTTCTCTCCCGTGGCTTGGCATAGCGGAAGCGAGCCTAAACGAATCCCGGATTGGGTCGAGAACCCGATGAGAGGACGGTCGTCCGATAGTCCGAATCGGGAACGATTATTGGTGTGCCAATCGCGGTGGTCGCCGCCGAGTTCGTCCTGCGAGGAAGCATCCGCCGCAAGCAATAGATGCCCGCCTGCCTGTGTTCGCATGCCAAAGATTGCCGACGCTTGATGTGATAGCGCATCTCCTCGCTGAGACATGCCAACGCGCGATGAGACCTCGCCTCCCTCACGATCCTTCTTCAAGATGATGTTGACGGTTCCAGCCATTGCGTCTGCCCCGTAGATCGCGGAGGCACCACCGCGCAGAATCTCAATGCGGTCAATGAAACTCAAGGGAATGCTGTTCAGATCGACGAGCCCACCGAGATCGTTGGAAGTGAGTCCGAATGAAGCGATACGTTTGCCATTCAATAAAAAGAGCGTTGCCCTCGGGCCGAGAGAATAGAGGCTGGCGCCTGATGCAACGACAGTAGGGTAGTTTCTTCCTTCGCTGGAGACGCTTATGGGGTGATGGCTCACGAGCCCAGGGCGGAGACCCAACAGATCGTAGAGGCTTTCCTGCCCGCTACGCTCGATGTCGTCCGCTGTTATGACGGTCAATGGGACAGACAACTCTAGGGACGCCTGCGGTATGCGCGTGCCGGTTACGGTGACCGTGCCGAGCTCGGCCACGCCCGCTTCCGGACTGCTGACTGCACTGACTGCAGGTGCCTGCCTCTTGGTGCTTCGCAGGAGATAGGTGTTGGAGTCCGCGGCGACGGCCGTCAATCCGTGCTCGGCCAATAGCCGTGCGAGTGCGGCGACAACGCTGTGACTACCGTGCAAACCGCCACTGTGTTTGCCGCGCACCAGCACGGACGAATAGAGCAACTGGACCCTTGACTGGTGCGCAAAGGACTGCAGCGCCTCATCAAGTGTGCCCGCGCCTATCTCATACTTGGAGGGTGCGGGAACGCTTGCCTGTCCTGCGACGGCGCCTTGCGTGGCAATCGCCATAGATGCCAGAAGGAACAGCCGAGCCGCGCTTCCCTTGGCGGAATCAAGAAGCAGGGTCGTCAGGCGGCATTTGCTGCAAGGAATGATCGCCATAGCCGACAATGCCCAAGGACCTACGGCTGCAGCTCAGACAATTCGATCCGATTGTTGCCGATGGATTGCGCCTGTAGTCCCCATCCCTCGCGAAGGGCTGAGAGCAGCGCGGGTTGGTCGCTGGCATTGAATGCGCCGCTGACCTTGATCTCTCCAAGTTCGCTCTGGGACAGTATCAATTGGTCATCGGAGTATCGATTGAACTCCGCTATCAAGTCCGCTAGGCGTTCTTCTTTGAAAACAAGACGGCCTTGTGTCCAACTCTCCACGTCATCGGACTCAATGCTTCGCGGCGAATCAAGCTTCCCTGCCGCGTCATACGTCAGTTGCTGCATCGGACGCAGCTCAACGGCATCACGAAGGGGGCTGCTGTCCGTGCTTACAATGACGCGCCCTTCCAGCAAAGCAACGGAGGTGCCGTCATTTTGCTGTTTTACTTGAAATACAGTACCCAATGCTCGAATGCTGCCGATTCCCGAGGTCACCACGAAAGGCCGATTTCCATCGTGCGCGACACTGGCTTGTATCTGCCCTCTTAGTAGAGTGATGTGTCGCCTCGCGCGTTCGTAGGACACTTGGACACGGGTGTTGGTATCCAGAAGCAAGGTAGATCCGTCCGGGAGGTCAAGATGGCGTTGCGTGCCGATTTCCGTCACATACTCGCTGCTTGGTGGGATGGTCCGAGAATCCGCAAGAAGCCAGAGCCCCCCGCACACGGCGACAACCAGGACCGCTGCCCATGCAAAGGAACGGTGCAAGGTACGTTTGCGTCGAGCAATCGGCGTGTGGCTGACTGGGCCAGGCGTCCGCTCCCGTAGTGCAGGATCCGCTTTTAGTATCCCGGCCAGCTGGTGAATGCGTTCAACCTCAGCGTAGTCGAGTAGATTTTGGGGGCATACGGCCAGCCAATCCTCGAAAGCAGCGTGGTCGGACCCGTTGCATTCGGATGAGAGTAGGCGTGCCAGCCAATCTTCCGCCGAACAGGGCAAATCTTGGAGAGGCGGAGGCGTAGTGTTCATGGGCGCTGCTCCAATCCGCTCACGGGACGTGTTTGATTGGAGAGCAGCTTCCTTAGCAAGGTCAGTGCCTTCCCGATATGTTTCTCGACCGTTTTGACTGAGATGTCGCAATGTTTCGAGATCTGGCTGTAACTCATTCCTTCAATACGATTGAGCAGGTAGATCTCCCTGCAGCGTTCCGGAAGACGGCTGATCGCGGCTCGGACACGCGCAAGCTCCTCTCTGTCTTCAGCCCATTGTTCCGGGCGTGGCATCTCGTCCCGAATGTCATGGACCTGGAGGTCCACATCAGAAAGGGATGTTTGATGGAAGGGGGGCTGCCGTCGCCGAGAGTCGTGGAGCGCGTTGAGTGCAATTCGGTACAGCAGCGGCTTCAAGGCTTCAGCTGGGGAGTCGCGATAGCGTGTCAACTTATAGAGGCTTTCCTGCGCGATGTCTTGGGCATCGTCCAAGGAAATCCCTCGCCCACGCAAAAAGTTGATCAGCATCGGGCGTTGCTCGCCCAGAAATCTCTCGAAGAGAGGCGGGCAGATGTTGGCGTCTAAAGTGACACTCATTTGCCCTCGTCCGCGGAAGTTGTGGTCTTTGTCACCAATTCTAACCAGCCGCTAACGCAATTTCACCACCTAGAGCGGCGGCGGGGGCGGTTGCCGTTTTCTGCCGGGTAGAGGCAGTAGACGAGTGAAGGTGAGCCTGGCGGGCAACGGTTGAGGTTCTCGCTTTCGGCTCAGCCAAAAAGTCCCTCCTCTTTGCTTTCCCTTCGCCAGATAGGGAGGTAGGGAGGTAGGGGTCAATTTGCGTTATGGGTGATTAGGGGTGAGTTCGTCCTGATAGGTAGCAAAATTTTGGGCTGGAACTTGAGGGCCGAGTGCCGAAGTTCCTATAGAAGTGGCTGCCTAGGAGGTAGGGAGGAGGGGGCGGTTCTGCGTTTGTAAGGGGAGCTTCGATCTCGGCGGATGAAGATGATGGAGAACATGGTGGAGCGCGTCCGGGTAGCGCAACCGCAGGCGATTCCGATCTTCAAGAGCAGCAAGGTAGGTTCTTTTATCAAACGGTTTAATATTTTTAATATCCTCAGGAGATGGCTCTTCAGCGCTCCGGTGGACGATCCCGTTGATAGGCGCAATGCACCATTTCTGCAAATGCTCCTGATATTTCTCGGAATATTCATCCCTCTCAACAAGTCTCTGTTTCTGTATGCAGTGCTTGGCGGCCAGTGGTCTGGGCCTGTAGCCAATTCGAGAGCCCTGGTCGTCGATCTCTCAACCGATGTGCTGATGACGTTTGCGATGTGGACCAGCCTATGGTTGATTCGAGCAGGACGCTTCCGTTGGAGCTTGCAACTGTTTCTCGGCGTTGTGCTGTTATCCATGGCGGCAAGCTACATCGCAACCGGTTTGGCGGGTCTGCCGTTCGATCCAATGCCGATGATATTGCTGGCGCTTGGCGGCCTGATTCTCGGCCGACGGGCATTGTGGCTGACTTTCTCTGCGTTAGTGATGATTCTGGCAGCTACACTGATTGTAGATTATTCGCGTGTGGCACTCGGCGCGGACACGATGCAGGTAGGTGGACTGGGTAAAGCGCTTTCGTTAGCCGGTGTCTGGTTAGTTATCGCGATCATATTTGATCGGACTGTGGCTGCACTACGTCATAGCTTAGATGAATCGAATACCCGTGGGCACGAGCTTGAACTGGCATACAGGCAGCTCCAAGAAGAAATTCGTGAGCGAGAGCGCGCGCGTGGCCAACTTATCCATGCACAAAAGATGGAGGCTATTGGACGTCTTGTCAGTGGTGCGGCACATGACTTCAATAACGTATTGAGTATTGTCCTTGGTTATGCCGCACAGCGGGATCGTCTGGCGGAGAGTGGGACAAAAGCGCTCTATGAGGCGATGGAAGCGGTGGATATCGCGGCCAAGCGTGCGCTGGCTATTAGCCGCAAGCTGCTGGATTTTAGCAGGCAAGAGGTCGCCAATCCCGAGGTCCTTGACGTGCGCTTCTTGCTTCAGGAGCTGCTTCCGATGCTTAGGCAACTGTTCGGATCGAGGATTCGACTACGGTTGGATTGCGCGGAACGCACTTTGCCCGTGCGGATGGATGTCGATCACTTCGGATTGGCGATCATTAACATCGCCGCCAATTCGAGGGACGCGATTGCCGGCGCCGGAACGTTTCACATCCAGGCGGAAAGATTAGATGAGGCTTGGGTATGCCTGACCTGTTCCGATGACGGAATAGGGATGTCGGAAGACGTGCGCATGCAAGCATTTGAAGCTTTTTTTACGACGAAACCCAGCGGAATGGGAACCGGTCTCGGGTTGTCGGTGGTGCGCGACATGATTCTGGAAGCGGGAGGCAAGATCGAGTTCGACACTCAGCCGAAGCGTGGGACAATCGTGAGGATCCTTCTTCCTCTCGTTGGCGGTTCCTAAAGTTGCCTTAAGTTTAAAGCTGGATTCTGGAAAGATAGTGGACCCAGGCCGGCGAGACTGGCTCGATACAGCCCTGCGGTATCCGATATGATGATGCAAGAAACCACCCCCGAGAAGATGATCTTGTTGCCGCGCCTCGCAATTGTGGAAGATGACGAAGAGCTTCGGGAGAAGATCATGGTTCCTATTCTTCGAAATGCGGGGTTTGACGCTATTGGACTTGCGAGTGCATTGCAGTTCTATCGCATGTGGGCGGGCTCCCCATTTGACCTGGTTCTCTTGGATGTGGGGCTACCGGATGACGATGGGATAGAGATTGCCAAGCATATGCGCAGTCTCTCGCCTTCATTAGGGATCGTCATGTATACCGGGCAGGGAGGGACTTCAGAGCGGGTACGTGGGCTGCGCGCAGGTGTAGATGCCTACTTGGTGAAGCCGACGGACATGGACGAAGTGATTGAAACCCTGCGCAACGTTCAGCAACGTCGCATTGGTCAAGACATGGTCGCATCTCGTTCCAGTACATGGGTCTTGGACCGGAATGGCTGGACCCTGTCGACTCCTGCGGGGGTTGCGTTGTCATTGAATCAAGCTGAGCGTCAGGTGATGAAGACGTTGGCGGCGACTCCAAATGAACCGGTATCCCGCGAGACGTTGATTAAAAATTTGACCGCTGATGTAGACGGCTTCGATCCTCACAGACTTGAAATGTTGATTTATCGCCTGCGTAGGAAGTGTCTCGAGAGTTCGGGAGAGTCCCTGCCATTGCAAGCGGTGAGGGGTGCCGGGTATTTGTTCGAACCCTAAAGTGGTGTCTTCGGGGAACGGATCTCAAAATTTCAACATTTCGGATGGGCTCTGAAAGGGGCGTAGTCCAGTGGTTATTGGAATATTTGATCAATGCCGCGGTTTGTCCACTCAATTCGACGTTGCTCACGCAATGTGAGCAATGGTGAGTAATGCGCGATTGATGCTCTTCGAGCGAATATCTAAATTGCGTCTGCATCTCTGCGTGCTTCGTACAAGCAAAAACCCTTGTCACGTACGCTGGGAGCGGGATCAGGGAAAGCGCTTTCCGCAAGACGTTTTCTACTGCACGCCCTGGCAATGGATGGTACGGCGGTGGGCAAATTTGTGTCTTTGAACACATGACGCCGCCGGGTTTTCAAGGGGGTTGCGGGTGCAAAAAAACAGTATTGGATGGATCACCGCAGTCGCGCTTTGTGCGACCTCAGCGATAGTGGCAGGAGTAGCGGGATGGTCTGCTGTCCACGCGCGCTCAATGTCTATCTTGAGAAGATCGCTCCCTTCTTCGCTTAGTGAGGCGATACCTGACGATCAGGGAACTCCCACTTTTGACGCGAAATCCTCTGTCGCCGCGACTACCTATAGCGTTGGAAAAGCTTTTGGTCGCAGCGATCATCCAAGGACAAGTGGAGAGAAATGCTCAGCGCAAATGCCCCGCATTTCTAATCTGAAATCGGATCCAACCCCAACGCTAGTGGGGCAGTTCTTGAACTCGCGCTATCGCCCCTTGGCGGCGGCTTCAACGTGCTGATGATCGAGTTCTTCGCCTGTTGATCGCGTTGGGGTGTTGACGTATGCGATGTCTGGCTTGAGTCGCCGCGACTATTTTCAAAAGTCTTATAACGAGGGAATGCATGAATACGGAAGTCATCGCCAAGGCGTCTGGCAAAATTGCCGTTGTTGATTCTGGGGATCTCGCGCTCGACCAGCCCAGTATCGTCAAGATTAAGATCGGTCCGGAGACTGTTGATCGTTTTGAGCAGGTTGGCAACGATCTACTAATTGTCCTCAAAGACGGTAGTACGCTGACTGTTCGCAGTTTCTTCGTCCAGGACGATGAAGGTCATCGCAGCGACCTAGTTCTGGAGGACGTGGAGGGTGTGCATTGGTGGGGGCAGTACACCAGCCCTTGGTCAGATTTCCACTTTGCCGAGATCCAAGAAGACGTCGCCGCAGCTGGATTTGTTCCACCTGCAGCCGGGCTTCCTGGCTGGGCAATTGCTGCGTTGGGGCTGGTGGGCGCTGGCGCCATTTATGCGGCAATTGACGATGGCGATAGTGACAAGCACAGCAACCGTCCGCCGGAGTCCCCGAACTACGCTCATACCGTCGCAGAGAACGATCCTGCGAGCGGGCGTGTTGCTGGTACCGATGCGGATGGTGATGCGCTGACCTACGCAGTTACCAAGCAACCTGCCAATGGCACTGTGACGATCAATCCACAGACGGGCGCATACACTTACACCCCGAAGCCCGGTTACAACGGCCAAGATACGTTTGTGGTCACAGTGACCGACGGCAATGGCGGCAGCAGCACCAGCACAGTCAGCATTGACGTTACGCCGGTCAACGATCTGCCGGTGCCAGTAGATCCGAACGAAGGCTTGCAGCCGGGTGAACCTGGTTACATCCCGGGCCAAAGTTTTGACCCGGACTCGGGTGATTACGAGATCACGACCCCTGAAGACACGGCTATCGACGGTAAGGTCACAGGTACCGACGCTGACGGAGATCAGCTGACTTACGTTGTCGGCGAGCCCCCGAGCAATGGTACGGTCAACATCGATCCGGAGACTGGCGAGTACAGCTACGTCCCGAACCCGAACTACAACGGTCCGGACGAATTCACCGTGATCATTGATGACGGTCAGGGTGGCACCACCACCAGTAAAGTCATCATCACCGTGGTCCCGGAGAATGATCCACCGGAGTTTGAAGATCCGAACCAGGGCGGTACGCCGCCGGGTCCGAATCAGCCGGGCACGATCTTCACCCCGCCGGGTGATGACGGTGCAGGCAATCCGACGCCGGCCAGCTACACGGTCAGCTACAACGAGAACACCGCT
>NZ_JBRREB010000030.1:0-62151 GCF_056759995.1 Stenotrophomonas sp. STEN030
ATACAACGGCGGCCGGGACCCATGGGGGTGTTGTGTGGGTTATTTGGAGGCGGCTTGGGGCGGGGGCGGGGCGCTCGGCTGGGGGGGGCGGGGGGCCGCCGCTAAGCCACTGCAGCATGGCTTCGCGGAAAACCACGTCTTCTGCCACGGCAATGCGCCAATGACTGCGGTGGGAGTGCTGGCTTCGCGGCTGACGCCGCTCCCACAACACTCCGCTTGCTGCTCAACGCTCCTTGCGCCAGTTCACCGAGCCGCGGTTTTCGACCGTGGACGATTCCACTTCGATGTCGAAACCGCGCCGCAGCAGGTACTTCAAAGTCAGCACCGAGCCGCTGCCAACCAGCGAAACGCCGTAGCCGATGTAGAGCTTGGGCGTGATGTATTTGCCCACGCCGATCACCGAGCCGCCCAGCGCGCGTGATTGGCTTACACCTGCATCATCGAGGCCCAGCTTTGCACCCACCTGTGCGGCAAGCAGGCCGGTACCGGCCGACAGTGCCGCCGAGGCCGCGTTGACCTGCTGCGCCTGATCGCTGCTGGCCATGCTCAGGCTGCGGCCCAACACCAGATAGGCCAGCGATTCGGATTGCGACATCGCCGGATCCGACCACACGTCCACCTTGGGCTGCTGTGCGCGGCCGGTGACGTGGATGCCGGCGGTGACATCACCGATCGCACGTTCGGCCTTGATGTTAATGCGCGGGTCCGAGACCACGCCGTAGTTCCACAACAACTGGCCGTCGGTGATGGTCAAATCCTGGCCGTAGGCCTTGTAACGGCCGCTGACTTCCAGGCCGCCGTTGGCGGTCATCTCGCGGCCCGGACGCGCACGCACCTGCATCTTGCCGGTCAGTGCGCCCTTCAAGCCGAAGCCACTCATCTTGACCTTGTCGCCGAGGCTGACGGTCAGGTCCATGTCCAGCGGCGAGGACGGGCCTTCTTCCGGATCGACCGGGTCCAGCACCACGATGTCTTCCGATGCCGAGGTGCCGCGGTCCAGGCGCTCAAGATCCAGATCGGCCTCGGGCACATGCACGCTGCCGCGCAGTTCCATCGCGGTGCCGGCCAAGGTGAAGTCCAGATCCGGATTGGCCACCACCCGCAGTTCGCTGGTATTGGCCAGCAGCACCTTGTCGCCATGGATATGCAGCTGCAGCGGCTGCGCATCGCCGAACCAGGACAGACCACCGTCCACCTGCAGCGTGCCTTCGCCACCGGTCTTGGTCGATGCGCTGATGCGCGCCGAGCCGTCCGGCTGGGCGATGAAACTGCCCTTGCCTTCGCTCAAGGTCAGGCCCAGCGCCGGGAACTCACCGGTGAAGTTGCTGAGCTTGGCCTCGCCACCCAGGGTCGGCTGCGAGCGCGTGCCACGCAAGCTGACGTGGCCTTCGATCAGACCTTGCGGGCGCACCAGATCGGGCGAGAACAACTCCAGCCAGTACAGCCGCGCGATGTTCATGTACAGCTCGCCGGTGAGCGCCGCGTTGGGCTCCCAACCGGTCTGCACCTTGGCATCGATGAAGCCGTCGCCCTTGAAGCCGACGCCGAGATAGCCCTTGATGCTGTTGGGCAGCATGTCGACGTTGAGCGAGAAGTTGTCGTAGCGCACCAGCTCGCCACGGGCGTTGTCGCCGAGGCGGATGCCGCCTTCGGCCGAGGCTACCTTGAAGGCACCCTCCCAGGCATTGCCACGCGGGCGGATGTTGCCGTCCAGGGTGAGCTCACCGCGCAGGTACATGCGGCGGCCTTCGTTGGGCGGCAGCCATGGCTGCACCAACGCCAGCGGCAAGGCATCACCGCGCAGCTGCAAGCCTTCGCGCGGCCAGTTGGCGGCGATGCACAGGGCGCCGCCGGTATCCGAGCCCAGGCAGGCATCGGACAGGGTGAAGTTGCTGCCCTGCGCACTGAAAGCCGCCGGCTGGCGCAGCTGCCAAGGCGCGCCCTTGACCGGCGCGATCCGCAGCGAGGCAAGCTCGCCGCGCCAGGCCTGGCCCTGCTGACGCACGCTGCCGCTGAGCGCGACCGCACCCAACTCGTTGCGGGTGTCGGCCTCCAGCTGCAGGTTCTGCACGCTGCCACGCGCATTGATGTTGACCTGGTCCAGCAGCATGCCGACTTCGACCGCACTGCCGTGGATCTGCAGCGCGCCGTTGTTGCCCTGCCATGGCAGGCGACCGTTGACGCTGATCTGCTGCGCCTTCCAGTCGTCCCATTGCAAGCCATTGCCGCGCAGGTCGGCAGTGATATCAGGCTGACTCGGCGTGCCGCGCAGCTGCAAGGTACCGGCGAGGCTGCCAGTGCCGCCGGGCAGCAGGTCGGACAAGTGCAAGGGCTCCAGCCGCGCATCCACGTCCAGACGATCACCGACCTTGCCCTTGGCTTCGATCTGGCTGTCGCCCATCACCAACCGCACATTGCCTTCGCCCTGCATACCTTGCAGCGCAAGCTTGGCGCGTGCATCGACACGACGGCCGCGCAGCGTGCCGTTGATCTGCGGCACGTCCAGCGTCGCCTCGAAGCGCATATCGCTGCTACCGGCCACCGCCGGCAGCTGCTTGCCCTTGGAGGCCAGCGAGCCGGACAGATTGCCTTCCCAGCCCGGTGCGAAATAGCCGGGATCAAATTTGGACAGCGTCGCATCCACATCCCAGGCCAGCGTCGGTGCCCATGCTGCCGAGCCCTTCAGCTCCAGCGCGCCACCCGGCGTGGTCGCCTTGAGGTGTTCGATATGCGCCTGCTGGTCGTTGCCACGCAGGTCGAAATCGAGGTTGGCGTCCTGTGCTTCGCGCGCCACTTCGGCTTTGCCAACGGCGGCCCAGTTCTTCAGATTGCCCGCCACACCCAGCCGCGCTTCTTTCAGGTGCAGCGGCACCGGCGTGCTGTCCGGCGAACTCGGGTCCGGCTCAGGCGTGTAGGTCATTTGATTGGCCACCACTGCGAAGCGGAAGCCCGGATTCTGTGCATCGGTGAAATCAGCGGTGCCCTGCAGACGCACACTGCCGCCGAAGGCTTCGGCAACCAGCGGCGCGACCGTCAGCACCTGTTTGTCGATGGCGACATTGGACGGTGCCAGCACCAGTTCGTTCTCGCCCTGGCGTACCCGGCCCTGCAGCCGCGCCTGACCGCCGCGACCACGCGCGGTGAAATCCAGGGCCAGCGGTGCCGGTGCCTCGGCGAGGAACTGCGCCGGTACCACTTGGCCGATATCCAGCTGTTCACTGCGCGCGGCCACATTCCACACCGGATCAGTGCGGCCATCCAGAATGAAACTGACATGCAGTGGCTTGGGCGCGTAGCCGGCTACTGCAACTTCCATATGGGCGAGATTGCCACGCGCGACCAGACCCAGCCGGGCGGCGGGTTGGCCCGGACGTGGTGGCATCAGCGCGCGCACGGTCAGGTCGGTGGCGTAGTCTTCGCGCGGCAGGTAATGGCCATCGATGCGGAAATCGCCGAGGTTGCTGTTGACCTTGATCTGGGTGGCAGTGAATTCGCCATCGGCGGCTTCAAGCCCGCCGCGGACTTTGGTGATGTCGATGATCGGCTGCTGCAGCTGGGTGATGCGCAGGCCATCGATGACGATGGTGTCGGCCTGCAAGGCCAGCGGCAACTCGATGGCCGGCAACACATCCGGCCAGTTCGGCAGCTCGAAAGGCTTGTCTTCCGACGGCCCCAGCTCCAACGAGGCATCGGTGATGCGCAACGCATCCAGGCGCAGCTTGCGGCCGAGCAGCGGGCGGATATCCGGGTCCAGATAGGCCTTGCCGGCAGTGAAGTGCAGTTCGTCGTAGCGGAAATCCAGGTCGTACAGGATCAGCGGGCCGGCCAGCGGACCTTCGGCCTTGCTCCAGGTCAGCGATGAACCGGCAGGCAGACGTGCCACCACCTGCGCCAGCAGCACCTCGCGGCCAGCCACGGTCTGCAGCAGCCAATACAGCGCGAACAGGCCCAGCAGTACCAGCACGGTGATGGCAATGCCGCTGCGTACCGCCAGCGTGCGCAGGCGCGCCTTGCGCTTGGCGCGCAGCTCGGCGATGCGCGCTTCGCGTTCTTCCGGGCTCACCTCGTCGGGCCGGCGGCTCATAGATCAGCTCCGATGTTGAGGTAGAGCTGGAACTGCGAATCGGGGCTGTTCAACCCGTGTGCGATATCAATGCGCACCGGGCCAACCGGCGATTTCCAGCGCACGCCAAAGCCGACGCCGGTATGCAGGTCTATGTTGTTGTCGAAGGCGCTGCCGGTATCCACGAACACCGCACCGCCCCAAGGGCCGCCACCAAAGTAATGCTCGTACTCGACCGAACCAACTGCCAGATTCTTCGCGCCCAGCGCGAACTTGTCCGGTGCCGGCGTGCGCGGGCCGACTTCACGGAAGGCATAGCCGCGGATGGAGCGGTCACCACCGGCGAAGTAGCGCAGGCTCGGTGGCATCGATACCAGATCGCTGGTCCAGGTGGTGCCAGCCTGCCCGCGCAGGATCAATCGGTCCGCATCACCCACCGGGATGTACCAACGCACGGTGGCATCGGCCTGGACGAAACTGGTATCCGAACCGGCGCCTTCGATGCCGCCACGCATGGTGGCGTTGCCGCTGATGCCGCGACGCGGGAAGCTTTTGTCGTCAACGTTGACGTAGTCGGCGGTGAGCTGTGGGTAGACCAGCGTCGAATAGTTGTAGACAGCCGCATTGAACTGGTTGCCGGAGCTGTAGCCCCAGCGCTCGCGCAGTGCATTCATCGAGACGATGGCGGTCAGGTTCTCATTGATTTCACCGCTGCGGCTGGCGATCAGCTTGACGTTGCGCAGGTCGATGTAATCGGTCTGCTCGTCATAGGCGCTGACCGCGAAGCTGTACCAGCCGTCCAGCCAGCGGAAGCCGGGCACGCGGTAGCTGGTGATGAAGCTCTTGCGCCGCTGCGCGTAGTCCAACTGGGTGCTGAGCTTGTGCCCGCGGCGATTGACGTAGCGGCGATCGACGCCACCGCGCACACCAGGACCACTTTCGCTACCGTAACTCAGACCGGCGGTATAGATGGTGCGCTTGGCGCGGGTCAGCTTGACGTTGACCGGCACCTCGCCGTTGTCATCGGCCTGCTCCGGGTGCGGCTGGATGTCGATGACACTGAAGTAATCCAGCTTGGTCAGCGACTCGCGCAGGCGATCAAGCTTGCCTTCATGCCAGTAGCTGCCTTGTTCCCAATAAACCAGCGGCTCGAACAGACCCGGACGGAAGTAATCCTGCTCGAAGGTGATCTGCCCCATGTTGTAGCGGCGGCCGCTGTCCCAGGTGAGGAAGATGTCGGCGGCGTTCTCGGCACGGGTCACTTCCACCTTGCGCTGGGTGAAGTCTGCATCGAAGTAACCACGCTCGGCCAGGCGCCGGGTGATGGTGATCTTGCTGGCCTCATAGCTGACCGAATCGAAGACCTCGCCGGTCTTGGGGTGGAAGGCTTCGATGTCTTCCTGCAGGTACTTGTCACGCGAAGCCGGGCCGGTGATGTCCAGCTCCTGGGTGCGAACCTTGACCTGCTCCCCCTTGTCGACCTGGATCAGCACCTGCAGGGTATCGCCGGTGCGTGGTGCCTCCACGGTGATCTTGGGGTTGTAGAAGCCGAATGGCTCCAGCGCCGTACGGGTCTGCCGCTCGGCCTGCGACAGCAGGTAATCCAGCCGCGACTCGCCCTGCACCTTGCCGATGGCGTCGTAAACCGACAGCGACACCTCGATGTTTTCAATGATCTCGGCGTCGTCACCCTTGTCCAGACCTTTGATCTGGACTTTTTCGATGGTGCCGCGGGCATGGGCAAGGGGAGCTGCTGCCAGCGATGCCAGTAACAGAAGGAGCGGGGTGATTCGAGATAGCTGCATGCGCGTCAGCATACCGGTCTGAACATGACCGGCAAAATCACAGCATCATCATGCCGCCACCGGCGGTAGTGTCGAGCCATGCTCGGCAGGGGCTCCACCAGCAATGCCTCTGTAGTGCCGAGCCATGCTCGGCAGGGGCTCCACCAGCAATGCCTCTGTAGTGCCGAGCCATGCTCGGGAGGGGCTCCACCAGCAATGCCTCTATAGTGCCGAGCCATGCTCGGCAGGGGCTCCACCGGTAATGCCTCTGCCGAGCATGGCTCGGCACTACTTTGGTTTTGTCCGGAGCACGGCAAAGCAATCTACATCGTGCCATCGGGCGCGGCCCCGACTCCTCGACGGCCAACCGCAACGCCGCGCCGCCCACTGCCGCGCCGCCCACTGCCGCGCCACGACAGCGTCCGCCATGCTGACCGGATCATCACGCCAATTTGACGGGCACAGTTAAATTATCGTAAAGCACCCAGCCGCTCCGGTTCCTAGAACACGTGGTGATGCTGTCCCGGATTTTGCGCTCCATGAAGGAGCAGCCGGTTGACTGGGCCCAGGCACTTCCATAAGCCCAGGTACCCACGATGAAACGACAACTCCTGACCACGGCAGTGTGCACCGTCATTGCCGCGTACTCTTCCTTTGCTTTCGCCCAGACACAAAGCGCTGCAGATAAGAAAGACGTTGAAACCCTCGACAAGATCACCGTCACCGGCTCGCTGATCCCGCAGGTGCAGGTCGAGACAGCTACCCCCATCACCTCGATCACCGCCCAGGACATCCAGAAGCAGGGCTTCAAGGATGTCTATGAGGTCCTGCGTTCGCAGCCCCTGGCGACCGGCGCGGTACAGGACAGCCAGTTCTCCGGCGGCTTCACCTCGGCGGCCAAACCCATCAGCCTGCTCGGCCTGGACCCGGGCTTCACCCTGGTGCTGATCGACGGCAGGCCGATGGCCGACTACCCGCTGCTCTACAACGGCCAGAGCAACTTCGTCGACCTGGCCAGTGTTCCCACCGCCATGGTCGAACGCATTGACATCGCGCCGGGCAACCAGTCCTCGATTTACGGCTCCAGCGCGATCGCCGGTGTGGTCAACATCATCCTCAAGAAGCGGCTGGACGGCACCGAGATGAGCTTCCGCATGGGCAGCTACGACGGCGGTGGTGGCGGTAACCAGCGCTTCCAGCTGACCAGTGGTCACAGCTGGGACAAGCTCGACCTGACTGCCGGCCTGCAGCTGAGCAACCAGGACCCGATCTACGGCTTCAACCGCAAGGATTTCGACTCCACCAACGACAACCCCGACGTCGCCGCGCGCTATGGCAGCCGCACCTTCGTGCACAACAGCAGCAGCGGCGCCTACATCGACCCGGGCGCAGCAGCCTGCGCACCGCTGGCCGGCCTGTTCGGGGGTACCACCTTCTACGACACCCGCCCGGGCCGCGGCAACTATTGCGGCAGCCGCTACGAGCCAGGCTATTCGACCATCCTCAACAAGGAGCGCAGCGCCTCCGGCTACGCCAACCTCAATTACGCGCTCAACGACAGCACCGACATCTATGCCACGTTGCTGATGAACCGCACCAAGAACGAGAGCAACTCCGGCTCCCGCTTCTGGCAGCCATCGTTGGATACCAGCGGCTACATTTTCAACAACCTCACCGGCGACCTGGAAAGCTACCAGCGCATCTTCTCGCCGGAGGAAACCGGTGACCTGGACTTCAACAACGAACGCCAGACCGCCGACTCCTACAACGTCGCCATCGGCATCAAGGGCGCGGTGGGACAATCCAACTGGGACTACAACGCCTACTACGCCCGCTCCGAGTACCACATCGACAGCCGCCAGTGGTGGCCGTTGAAGGACAAGATGGAGGACTTCTTCCGCGAACATTTCCTCGGGCCGCAGTTGGGTGACTACTACGGCTATCCGATCTACGAGCCGAACGATGCCGGCTTCTACCAGGCGCTGACGCCCGAGCAATACCGCAGCTTCCAGGGCGAGATCCGCACCAAGTCCAAGACCTGGACGCAGAACGTCAACCTGCAGTTCACCAACACCTCGCTGTTCACCCTGCCCGCCGGTGACGTCGGCTTCGCCGGCGTGCTGCAGGCTGGCCAGCAATCGTGGAGCAACCCCACCGATACGCGCGTGGTCACCGACCAGTTCTGGGGGCTGAGCGGCACCCAGGGCAAGGGCAAGCGCGACAACTGGGCAGCGGCGGTGGAACTGCGCGTGCCGATCTTCAGCAAGCTCACCGCCAGCCTGTCCGGGCGCTATGACGACTACAAGAACGATGGTGGTGGCAGTGATTCCCGCGCCACCTGGAAAGCCGCGTTGGAGTTCCGGCCGATCGACTCGCTGCTGTTCCGCGGCAACTACGCCACCGCATTCAAATCGCCGGACATGTCCTATGTGTTTGCCGGTGACAGCGGCTTTTACACCTTCGTGCCGGACTACTACCGCTGCGCCACTGAACAGCCAGGCGTTCCTATTGCCCAGTGCACGCTCAACGACGAGCAGGTCCGCGGCTCCCGCTCCGGCAATGGTGAGCTGAAGTCGATCACCGCCAAGTCCTGGGGCGGCGGCGTGGTCTGGTCGCCCAACAGCAGCTTCACGGTCAGCGCCGACTATTACCGGATCAAGATCGACAACAAGGTCGCCGACCTCGACCTGGACCTGCTGCTGCGCAATGAGTCGGCGTGCCGCCAGGGCCAGCTGGATCCCAATTCGCCGACCTGCGTCGATGCCCTGCAACGCATCGGCCGCGCCGGAGCGAACGCACCGCAGCCCAACCAGCTCAACACCGTCGCGGTCAACCCGATCAACGTCGCCAAGGAGGATGTCAGCGGCATCACCGCCAATCTGGACTACCGCTGGGCCACCGATAGCTGGGGCAGCTTCATGCTGGGCGCGCGCTACAACGTCACCCTCAAACACGAGAGCCAGCAGTACCCGGAGGACCCGGTGATCGACCTGCTGCGCAATCCCTACTACTCCTCGGAGTTCAAGAACATCTTCAGCGGCACACTGGGCTGGCAGATGGGCGACTGGACCACCACGTTGTATGGCATCCGCTACGGCCGTACGCCCAACTTCGCCGCCCAGGACACCACTGACGGCTATGCGGCCGACGACGCCGGCAAGGTCAAGGCCTGGACCACCTTCAACCTGACCGTGGACTACGCGGTAACCGATGATGTCTCGCTGAGCGTCACCGCCAACAACCTCACCGGCGAGCGGCCGCCGCGTGACCGCACCTACACCAGCTACCCGTACTACAACGTCTTCAATTACAACGGCTACGGCCGCTCGTACATGCTGGAGATGAACTGGCGCTTCGGCCGCAGCCAGTAACAGGCACCGCGCAAAGGCAATGAACAGGAGCGGCCACGGCCGCTCCTGCTTTATCTGCGGCCCTGCAAGCGTTCGCGCAGCGGCGCGAGCTCGGTTGCATAGCGTTGCCATTCGTCGACGTTGCGTGCGTGCACCGGCTCACGGACCTGCACGCTGCTCAGGGTGGCGGTAGCGGCCGCATTGCGGGTCAGGTCACTGCCGCCGCTTTCCGGTACCAGCCCGCAGCGCTGCAGTACCTGCGCCAGTGCCGCATCGGGGTCGCGCACCATCGCTTCGTAGTCGATCTCCAGCACACGCCCGGGCAGATGCTGCTGCCAGGCCTGCATCAGCTGCGTATGTGCTGCGTGGTGCGCAGCCAGGGCGTCAAGCTCATAGCTGTAGCCATAGGAGTCGCCGAACATGGCGCGGTAGTTGGAGAAGCACACCGCCATGGGGTCGCGCCTGACATGGACGATCACCGCTTTCGGCAACGCTCGCGCGATCGGACCTGCCAGCAGGTAATTTGGCGGCAGTTTGTCGATGAAGCGGCGTTGTCCATCCAGGCGCCAACGTGTCTGCCGCAGATAGCCTGTGCCAACGGCAGCGTAATCCAGCGTTGGCAGCGTCTGCAGCAATGCTGGGTCGAGCAGCGCGCGACCGGCCTGGTCGGCAGCCCAGCGCAGTTGCTGTGCGAAGTCGCCGAGTTCGCCGGCAGAGGCGATCTGCGAATGATTGCCGAGCATACGCTCAAGCACGGTGGTGCCAGAACGCGGCATGCCGATGATGAAGATCGGCTGTGCGCCGCCGTCTTCTTCGACCCCAGCCGATCCGAACGTGTCCGCTGCCGCCAGCTGCGCCATCGCCGCGTGCTGCGCCTGGTCGGCCATGCGATCGTGGCGCAGGCGCCGCCACATCGATGCATTGCCTTGCCGCAGTGCATCCCACGCCGCGGGGAAATCGCCCAGGTCTTCCAGTTCCTTGTACAGCGCGAACCACAGCGCGGCGGTGTCCTCGCTGCCCGTTGCCGTGGTTTGCAGCTGCCTGCGCAAGCCGTCGACATGACTGTCATCCGCTTGCCAGCGGCGCAGACGCGCCCGTGTCAGTGCTGCACGGCCATGACCGGGATGCAGTTGCAGACAGCGTGTCAGCGCCTGCTCGGCGGCCTCCAGTTCACCGTTGAACTGCAGTTGCACGCCAAGGAAATAGTGGAAATCGGGACTTTCGAAACCCACCGCCGCCGCGCGTTGCATCAACTGCAGGGCATCGACATGCAGCCCAAGTGATTGCAGCACGTGGGCCAAGGCCGCTAGCGTCGGACTGTCATTGCAGCGGGCCACGCAGGCATTGCGCATCAACCGCGCAACGCCCTCGCTGTCACCTACCCGCAGCAAGGCCTGGGCAACACGCAACAGTAGAGCCGGGTCGCGATAATCCAGACTGGCGGCCTGCTGCAGTTGCTGTACGGCCTCGCGCAGCTGACCCTGCGCCAATACGGTGCCGGCCAGCATCACCCGCGCATAGGCATGGGCAGGTTGCTCGGCAACCACGGCACGCAGCTTCCGTTGCGCCTCCGGGATGTCACGCCGGGCCAGAGCGGCCTGTGCGGACTGCCAGGAGGCGCCGGTATCCATGCTTCAGCTGGACAGGTGTTCGATCGCGGCGACGCTGCCAAGGCGGTCACCCAGCGTGCGCAGCAGCGCCAGCCGGTTGCCACGCAGGGCCAGGTCGTCGGCATTGACCATCACCGCATCGAAGAACGCGTCCACCTGCGGGCGCAGGCGGGCCAGGCGGCCGAGTACGGCCACATAGTCCTTGTGCGACAGCGCGGTGCCGGTGTCGTCGATGGCGGCGGTGACGGCTTCGGCCAGTTCGCTCTCGGCCGGCTCACGCAGCAGCGCCGGGTCGATCATGCCCGGGATCTCGCCATCGGCCTTGCGCAGGATGTTGCGGATGCGCTTGTTGGCAGCGGCCAATGCCTCGGCTTCGGGCAGCTGGGCAAAGGTGCCGATGGCATCGATGCGACGGTCGAAGTCGTATAGCGAAGCCACGCGCAGCTCGGCGACGGCGTTGAAGTGGGTGGCCGGCACGCCCTTGTCGGCGTAATAGCCCTTCAGGCGGTCGATGATGAAGTCGTAGAGCTCGTTTGCATCGGCCTGCACCTTGCGCTCGGCCAGACCCGCATTGGCAGATACCAGCAACGCCTGCAGGTCCAGATCAAAGCCCGACTCGATGATGCTGCGGGCCAGACCCAGCGCATTACGACGCAGCGCGAACGGGTCCTTGTTGCCGGTCGGCTTCAGGCCAGCGGCAAAGCCACCGGCCAGCGTGTCCAGGCGCTCGGCAATGGCCAGCACCTTGCCCAGCGGCGACAACGCGATGTCATCGGCGGCGAAGCGCGGCTGGTAGCTCTCGTCGATGGCCAGCGCCACCGATGGCGATTCGCCACCGACAATCGCGTAATGACGGCCAGCAATGCCCTGCAGTTCCGGGAATTCGTTGACCATTCGCGATTGCAGGTCGTTCTTGGCCAGCTCGGCGGCACGCTTGGCGTGCACCGGGTCGGCACCCACCTGCGGCGCGATGATCTGTGCCAGTGCACTGACCCGCTGCACCTTGTCGGCGACGCTGCCCAGCTTGGCCTGGTAGGTGACGGTCTTCAGGCCATCGCCCATGCCGACCAGACCCTGTTTGAGGTCTTCGTCGAAGAAGAACTTGGCATCGGAGAAGCGTGGACGGATGACGCGCTCGTAGCCCTTGGAAACCTCGGCCACGTCCTTGGATTCGATATTGGCAATACCGATGAACTTCTCGGTCAACTTGCCGCCGCCATCGAGCACCGGGAAGAACTTCTGGTTGATCTCCATCGTTTCGATCAGCGCTTCCTGCGGCACGGCCAGGAATTCGCGCTCGAAGCTGCACAGCACCGCCGCCGGCCATTCAACCAGGTTGACCACCTGCTCCAGGTTGTCGTCGGTGATGCGGGCCACGCCCCCGGCCTGGGCGGCTGCGGCGTTGACCTCGGCGACGATGCGCTCGCGGCGCGCGTCGGCGTCGACCAGCACGTTGGCGGCCTTCAGCGATTCAACGTAGTCGGCCGGGTTGCTCAGCCACACCTGCTTGTCGGCCATGAAGCGGTGGCCACGGCTGAAGCGGTCCGAGCTCAGGCCCAGCAACTCCGCCGGCACGATGTCGTTGCCGTGCAGCACCACCAGCCAATGCACAGGGCGGGCGAAGGCGTATTCGTGGTTGCCCCAGCGCATCGGCTTGGGGATCGGCATGGCGGCGATAGCCTCGCGCAGGATTTCCGGCAGCAGGCTGGCAGTCTGCGCGCCCGGAGTTACCGAACGCAGCACGAAACGCTCACCCTTGGCGTCGGTGGTGCGCTCCAGCGCAGTCCAGTCGATGCCCGCCTTGGCGGCGAAACCCTGCAGCGCCTTGGTCGGCTCGCCATTGGCGTCCAGCGCGATGTTCAGGTACGGGCCGAACACTTCCGAGTGCTGCTCGGGCTGTTCGGTTTCCACGCCCGGCAACAGCACGGCGAGGCGACGCGGGGTCGACAGCGGCTTGGCATCGCCACGCTCAAAGGCCACGCCACGCTTGGCCAGGCCATCGATCACGCCATCAAAGAAGGCCTGCGCCAGGCCCGGCAGCGCCTTGACCGGCAGCTCTTCCACGCCCAGTTCGATCAGCAGCGGTTTCATCTCACTCATATGACGTCCTTGCGCACCGACAACAGGTCGCTGCGCCCAGTTTGGGGGAATATGGAAACTTCAGATGCAGGTGCTGGGCGGCGTTGCAGGAACACCATCACCAGTCCGGCAACCGGGGCGAGCAGCCAGCCAAAGATCAGCCACAGAACCGCGCTGCGGCCGGTGCCACGCGCCCATGCGGCGAGCCCGATACCGGCCAGGAAGTTCACATAGCCAACACTGGCAAGGCCCTCGATCCCGGCAAGGCTCATGCCACGGCGTCCTTCGCCGCGACTGCGTCCAGACGCTTGGCCTCGTACAGCTTGGCCACTGCCTGGGCCAGCGCGCGCACGCGCAGGATGTAACGCTGGCGCTCGGTCACCGAGATGGCGCGGCGCGCATCGAGCAGGTTGAACGAATGCGAGGCCTTGCAGACCTGTTCATAGGCCGGGAGCGGCAGGCCGGCTTCCACCAGCTTCTGCGCTTCCTTCTCGCAGGCGTCGAAGCGATGGAACATTTCTTCCACGTCGGCGTACTCGAAATTGTAGGTGCTCTGCTCTACCTCGTTCTGCAGGTAGACATCGCCGTAGGTGACCGGGGTGCCGTCCGGACCGTAGGTCCAGATCAGGTCGTAGACGTTGTCGCAGTTCTGCAGGTACATGCAGAGCCGCTCCAGGCCATAGGTGATTTCGCCCAGCACCGGCTTGCACTCCAGGCCGCCGGCCTGCTGGAAGTAGGTGAACTGGGTGACCTCCATACCGTTGAGCCAGATTTCCCAGCCCAGGCCCCAGGCGCCCAGGGTCGGCGACTCCCAGTTGTCCTCGACGAAGCGCAGGTCATGCACCAGCGGGTCGATGCCCAGCGCCTTGAGCGAATCCAGGTACAGCTGCTGGATGTTGTCCGGGCTCGGCTTCATCGCCACCTGGTACTGGTAGTAGCGCTGCAGGCGGTTGGGGTTTTCGCCGTAGCGGCCATCGGTGGGACGACGCGAGGGCTGTACGTAGGCGGCATTCCAGCTTTCCGGGCCGATCGAGCGCAGGAAGGTGGCCGGATGGAAGGTGCCGGCACCGACCTCCAGGTCCAGCGGCTGGATCAAGACACAGCCCTGTTTCGCCCAGAAATCATTGAGGGTCTGGATCAGGCCCTGGAAGGTAATCGAAACGGGGGGAGTCGCGGACATGCTGCCTGAGCCGTACGTAAGGGGTGCGTTAGTATAGCGACCGACCGCGCGATGGCCGCGCCAGCAAGGGGTTTGGGGTGGAAAACGCGGCTGTGGAAGGGACTCAGGCACCGTCACCGCAGGTGGCTATCGCCCCGGGAAGGCTGCAGTTTTCCAATGTGGCCAGCGCCCTGCTGGCCGATGGGCTGGTGGCTGCGCACGACCAGGAGCGGATCCGTTTCTCCGCCCAGGGCGCGCGCAACGCCAGCGAAGTGCACCCGCTGGTGCTGCTGGCCAACCTGAAACTGGCCTCGGCCGCAGGGGCTGGCGAGCTTGGCCTGGAGCGCCTGACCGAATGGCTGGCCGCACGCACCCAGACCCGCTACCTGCGCATCGACCCGACCCGCGTGGACGTGGCCGGTGCCACCGCCGTGGTCTCGCATGCCTATGCCCGCCGCCACCGCATCCTGCCGCTGGGCGTGGACAGCGAGCGCGTGCTGGTTGCCACCAGCGAGCCGCTGGCACGCGACTGGGTACCGGACCTGCAGCACTTGACCCGCCGCCGCATCGACATGGTGCTGGTCAACCCGCTGGACCTGCACCGTTATTCGATGGAGTTCTTCGGCGTCACCCGCTCGGTGCGCGGCGCGCGCGGCGACGCCCGTGATGCCGGCAACGGCGTCACGCCACCCAGCTTCGAGCAGCTGGTGGAGCTGGGCAGCGCCGGCGACGTCAACGCCGACGACCACCATGTGGTCAGCATCGTCGATTGGCTGCTGCAGTACGCCTACGAGCAACGCGCCAGCGACATCCACATGGAACCGCGCCGCGACAAGGGCCGCGTACGCTTCCGCATCGACGGCGTGCTGCACAAGGTATTCGAACTGCCGCCGTCGGTGATGACCGCGGTGATCAGCCGGGTCAAGGTGCTGGGCCGCATGGATCTGGCCGAACGCCGACGCCCGCAGGACGGCCGCATCAAGACCCGCTCGCCGGGCGGCCGCGAGGTGGAAATGCGCCTGTCGACCATGCCCACCGCATTCGGCGAGAAGTGCGTGATGCGTATCTTCGACCCGGACTCGGCCTTCAAGAGCATCGAGCAGCTGGGTTTCAGCCCGGAAGAGGCCGCCGGTTGGAACGAGCTGGTGGCGCGCCCGCACGGCATCGTGCTGGTCACCGGCCCGACCGGCTCGGGCAAGACCACCACCCTGTACTCCACGCTCAAGCGCCTGGCCACGCCAGACGTGAACGTGTGCACGGTGGAAGACCCGATCGAAATGATCGCGCCCGAATTCAACCAGATGCAGGTGCAGACCAATATCGATCTGGACTTCGCTTCCGGCGTGCGCACCCTGCTGCGACAGGACCCGGACATCATCATGATCGGCGAAATCCGCGATCTGGAAACCGCACAGATGGCGGTGCAGGCGTCGTTGACCGGTCACTTGGTGCTGTCCACCCTGCATACCAACGACGCGCCCTCGGCGATCACCCGCCTGCTTGATCTTGGCGTGCCGCATTACCTGATCGCCTCCACCGTCAACGGCGTGCTGGCGCAGCGGCTGGTGCGTACCCTGTGCCCGCATTGCAAGACGCCGGACACCCTGAGTGACAGCGATTGGGCGCCATTACGTAATGCCCATGAAGCATTACCAGATGTGGTGACGGCATATGCCCCGGTCGGTTGCCTGGAATGCCGGCGCACCGGTTACATGGGCCGGATCGGCCTGTATGAGTTGCTACCACTGGGTTCGCGGCTGCGCGCCCTGATCACCCGCGACATGGATCTGGCCGGATTCAGCAAGGCCGCGGCGGCCGACGGACTGCGTACGCTGCGCCGCACCGGGCTTGAAAAGGTGGCCGCAGGGCTGACTACAATCGAGGAAGTCCTGTCAGTACTGCCGCCGCCGGAATGAAGTCCCAGCCGTTCTTGATCGTTGAAACCGGGCAACCGTTCCCGACCCTGCGCCGTTACGGCCGCTTTCCGCACTGGATCCGCGTGGCCGCCGGCTTGGAAGAGGCCGACACCGTAGTGGTCAACGTCGAACACGGTGAGCAACTGCCCGAGCGCGGTGATTTTGCCGCCACGATAGTCACCGGTTCGGCTGCCTTCGTCACCGACCGCGCCGACTGGAGCGAACGCAGCGCCGACTGGCTGCGTGACGCTGCCCACGCCGGCATGCCGTTGCTCGGCATCTGCTACGGCCACCAGCTGCTTGCGCATGCGCTGGGCGGGCAGGTCGACTACAACCCGGCCGGGCGCGAGTCCGGCACGATCCAGTTGGAACTGGAAGCCCCGGCCTCGGCCGATCCCCTGTTCGCCGGCCTGCCGGCGAGCTTCCCGGCCCACGCCACCCACCTGCAGACGGTATTGCGCGCGCCCGAAGGCGCCACCGTGCTGGCCCGCTCGGTGCAGGACAACTGCCACGCCTTCCGTTGGGGCGAACAGGCCTGGGGCCTGCAGTTCCACCCAGAATTCGCCACCCACCATATGCGCGGCTACGTCCGCGCCCGCGCCGACTGCATCGCCCGCCACGGCGGCTGCGCCCGCAGCGTGGCCCGCGAGGTCACCGCCGCGCCGCTGGCCCGGCAGCTGCTGCGCCGCTTCGTGCGGCATGTGCGCCGCGAGACGCATTGAGCCCCTGTGCTGTTTTGTGGGAGCGGCGTCAGCCGCGAAGCTGGCAACGCATCCGACCTGTAGTGCCGAGCCATGCTCGGCAGAGGCTTTCCCGGTAACGCTCCTGCCGAGCATGGCTCGGCACTACCGCCAGAAACAAAGCCCCCACCCCACCGTTACTTTGTCCTCATAAACCCGACCCGGGTTTCAGGCGATAATCCGCTCAGCGTCGGCGTGTTGCCCGCGCACTCCCCCGTTTCGGAATTGCAATGAGCGAGATTCGCAAGGTACCGGCCTCCGCCGGTGCGGAATGGCTGCTGACCGGTTTTGGCCTGCTCAAGCGCGCGCCACTGGCGCTGGGTTCGCTGGGCATCCTGTGGGGCGTCGGCACCTCGCTGGTGCTGTCGCTGTCGATGCTGGTACCGGCGCTGGGCACCGTGGTGCAGCTGCTGCTGCTGTTGGCCGGCCCGTTGTTCATGGGCGGCATGTTGTGGGCGATCCGCGAGGTCGACCAGGGCCGAGCTGCCAAGCCTGCGCACCTGCTGCAAGGCGTACAGGAAGGCCGCGCGCCACATCTGCTGGTCGCCCTGCTGCCGCAGCTGTTTGCTGCCCTGCTGCTGGGCACGCTGCTGCTGGTGCTGGTCGGCACCGACGGCCTGCAACAGCTGTCGGTGGTGATGGTCAAGCTCAATGAGCTCAGCCAATCCGGTGCACAACCTGATCCGGCGCAGATCGAGGCACTGGTGGCGACGCTGCCGGCCGGGCGCATCCTGCTGTGGCTGCTGTTGCTGATCGCCAGCTTCGTCGCCGTGACGCTTGCGCTGTTCGTGATGCCGCCGCAGGTGATGTTTGAAGGCTCCGGCGGCATGCACGCGCTGCGCGAAAGCCTGCGCGCCAGCATCCACAACCTGCCGGCGATGCTGGTGTTCTTCGTGTTGGCGTTCATCGCCATCTTCGCGATCTATTTCGCGGTGATCATCGTGGCGCTGTTCATCGGCCTGATCGCCGGCCAGGTCGCTGCCATGGCCATCGCCCAGTTGTTGCTGATGGCGATACTGATGCCGGTCTTTGCCGGTGCCGTGTATGCGGCATGGAAGCAGATACTGGCACCAGCCGATGCGACTGGCCCGACCCCGCCGCCGGTAAGCAACGGTCACGTGTTCGAAGCCTGATCCAGGCCGTCACGTTGCTTGCAGCAAGGCCGCGCAGAGATGCGCGGCCTTATTGTTTCAGACCGTGTCGCGGCTGCGCTTGATCAGGTACATGGCCTGGTCGGCAGCATGCAGCAAGGCATCAACTTCGGCACCGTCCGCTGGGTAGGCGGCCACGCCAATGCTGGCGGCGATCGCCAGGGTGAGTTCTTCGCCATCACGCAGGTTGTGCATCGGTGCCTGCAGCGACTGCGTCACCCGCTCCATCAGACGGTGGGCGTCGTTGATGTCATCAAGCTCTTCCAACACCAGGGCGAACTCATCGCCACCCAAACGGGCCACGGTGTCGTTCTCGCGCAGCGCACCGCGCAGGCGTGCAGACAGCTCGATCAGCACCGCATCACCAGCGCCGTGACCCCAGGTGTCGTTGACCTCCTTGAACCGGTCCACGTCCACATAGACCAGCGCGAACATGCCGCCGTGGCGCTGTGCGCGGTGGTGTGCGCTCTCCAGCCGGTCCATGAACAAGGCGCGGTTGGGCAGCCCGGTGAGCATGTCGTGCATCGCCAGATGGCGCATTTCCTGCTCCATCTGCTTGCGCTGCTCGACTTCGATCTCCAGTTGGCGGTTGCGCTCGGACAGCTCGCTCAGCGCATCACGCAGCGCCACCCGGTGCCGGTACAGTTCCAGGAACACCTGCACCTTGGACAGCAGGATGGTGGCCTCCAGCGGCTTGGCCATGTAGTCCACCGCACCGAAGCCATAGCCCTTGAGCCGGTGCACGTCGTCGGCGTACGTGGCGGTGACGAAGATGATCGGGGTCTGTCGGGTGGTTTCTTCCTGCGACAGGATCTCCGCCACTTCAAAGCCGTTGATGTCCGGCATGTAGACGTCCAGCAGCACCAGCGCGAACTCATCGTCCAGCGTGGCCTTCAGTGCATCGTTGCCGCAGGCCGCCTCGACCACTTCCACGTCGAGCTTGGCCAGCACCCGGCGGATCACCAGCAGGTTGGCGGGGTTGTCATCTACGGCCAGGATTTTGGGGCGTTGCACTGCCGCCGGCTTGGTCACGAGCATAATGCTTCCAGCAAAAAGGGAATTTCGGGGAGAGGCAGGCAATGATCGGCGCCCGCACGCTCCAGTGCAGCGGCCGGCATGATAGCCACTTGTGCCGTTTCCGGGTCCTGAACGATCAGTGTGCCACCGGAGCGTCGTATCCGTGCGCACCCTTCGGCGCCGTCGGAATTTGCCCCGGTCATCAGTACAGCCAACAGCTGTCCGCGCCAGACCTCGGCCGCAGATTCAAACAGAACATCGATGGAAGGGCGTGAAAATGCCACCCGCGGGTCGATGCTCAGGGCAAAACGGCCATTGCGCTCGATCAGCAGGTGGTAGCCGGACGGGGCCACATAGACCCGTCCCGGCTCGGGCCGTTGGCGCTCTTCGGCCTCCTGCACCGGCAAGCCACTGCGGCTGGCAAGCAGCTCGCAGAACACCCGCATGTCCTCCGAACCGCTGTGGCAGACCACCACCATCGGCACCGGCAGCGGCCCGGACAGGCCGCCCAGCAATTGATGCAGGGCGGCAAGCCCGCCCGCCGAGCACCCCACCACAACGGCTTGTGGAGGCTGCCCGGACGCGGTTTTCACAGTAAACCACCGGCGTTGCGGTACAGCCGCAATTCGGCATCCAGCGGCACGAAATCGCGCGCACTGGGGGCGAAGCGGATCGACTCCCGGTTGCCCAGGCACAGGAAACCGCCGCGGCTGAGGCTGCTACGGAACAGGCCCAGCACCCGGTCCTGCAACGTGTCCGAGAAATAGATCAGCACATTGCGGCACAGGATCAGCTGCGCCTCGGTGAACACGCCATCACAGACCAGGTTGTGGTTGGCGAAGGTGACCCGCTCCTTGAGTCGCTCATCCAGTTTCATGAAGTCGTAGCGGGCATGGTAGTAATCGGACAGCGTATGGCGGCCACCGGCGGCCAGGTAGTTCTCCGAATACAGCCGCGCATCGCGGATCGGGAAGATGCCTTCCTGCGCCTTGGCCAAGGCTTCATCGCTGAAGTCGGTGGCGTAGATCTGGCAGCGGTCGTATAGCCCGGCTTCCTTCAGCAGGATGGCCAGCGAATAGACCTCCTGCCCGTGCGCGCAGCCGGCCTGCCAGATATTGATCTGCGGGTAGGAGGCCAGCACCGGGAACACTTCGTCGCGCAGCTTGCGGAACACCGCCGGGTTGCGAAACATCTCCGACACCGGCACCGATAGCTTGGCGATTACCTGCGGCACCATCTCGTCTTCGCGCAGCACGCGCGCGGTCAGCTCGCTGACACTGGGCAGGTTCAGCCCATGCGCCAGCGCCAGTACGCGCCGCTTCAACGAGGACGGCGCGTAACCGGTGAAGTCATAGCCATGCCGCCGCGACATCGCGGTGATGAAAGCATCGACTTCGATGTCGTCGATGTCATCGCGCAACGGCTGCGGAGCGATGGGACCTACTTTTGCAGCCATACACGCATCATCGACAACAGCTTGTCCAGATCCACCGGTTTGGTGAGGTAGTCATTGGCACCTGCATCCAGGCACTTGTCGCGGTCGCCATGCATCGCCTTGGCGGTGACGGCGATGATCGGCAGGTTGCTCCATTGCGGCAGCTTGCGGATCTCGCGGGTGGTTTCGTAGCCGTCCATGCCCGGCATCATGATGTCCATCAGCACCAGCTCGATGGACGGATTCTCCTCCAACTGCTGCAGCGCCTTGTAGCCATCCTGCGCCATCGACACATTCACCCCGCGCGAACGCAGCGACTTGGACAGCGCAAACAGGTTGCGCATGTCGTCATCGACCAGCAGCACCTGGCGGCCGCCCAGATTATTGTCATCGGACGGTGTGGCGTTGGCCCCACGCGAGCCGATGCTGTGCAGGAACAGGCTCACTTCATCGAGCAGGCGCTCAGGCGAACGCTGGCCCTTGATCACGATGCTGTCGGTGTACTGGCGCAGCTTGAGGCTATCTTCGCGGCTCAGGTCCTGGCCGGAATAGATCACCACCGGTGGCACTGCAACCAGGGTTGCCGCCTTCTCCAGGAACTCGATGCCGGAGATGCCGCCCAGGTTGAGATCCAGCACGATGCAGTCGTAGCTATGGGTGGCGATGCGCTCCAGCGCTTCTTCGCCGGAGGCAACCTGGTCAATCTCCACATTGTCTGCCTGCAGCAGGCGGGTCAGCGCCAAGCGCGAATCCGGATCGTCATCGACCAGCAACAGCTTGCGCACGATCTTGCCGGCCACATCCAGCAGATGGTCGAAGGCGGCAACCAGCGCCTTGCGATCCACCGGCTTGGTCAGGTAGCCGACCGCGCCCAGCGCAACACCGCGCGCGGCTTCATCAACGGCGGAAATGAAGTGCACCGGGATCGCCGCAGTAACCGGATCATGCTTGAGGTGCTGCAATACCGACCAACCGTCCATGCCCGGCAACATCACATCCAGCAGGATGCCGGTGGGACGATAGCGCCGCGCCAGCTCCAGGCCGCTTTCGCCATCGGCAGCAGCAAGTGCACGGTGGCCCTTGCGGCGGATCAGGTCGACCAGGATGCGGGCGAAGGCCGGATCATCTTCCACCGTCAGGATCACGGTTTCGCCCGCCGCAATGGCGTGGCGATCATCAGGGATCCAATCAATCAGCTGCGCGGTAGCGACGCGCGCCGGGCCCGGCGTGGGCGCAGGCCGCTGCTCGCTGCTGGCCTGACTCGCAGCCACGGCGCTGTTGATGCCGGCCGACAACAGCGGCAGCACCAGGCTGAAACTGCTGCCCTTGTCCTGCTCGCTGTCGACGACCAGCTGCCCGCCCAGCAACTGTGCCAGACGCCGCGCGATCGCCAACCCCAAACCGCTGCCGCCGTAATGACGGCTGGTGCTGGAATCGACCTGTTCGAAGGCCTCGAAGATCGAGTCCAGGCGATCTTCGGGAATACCAATGCCGGTATCACGCACCGTCAGCGCCACATGCTGGTCGTCGGCGGCCGCGCCAATGCGGGTCAGCATGACGCTGCTGGCCAGCGCCATATGCAGGGTCACCGAGCCTTCGCGGGTGAACTTGAAGGCATTGCCGAGCAGGTTGTTGAGCACCTGCTGCAGCTTGGAGCGATCTGTGACCAAGGCGTCTGGCATCGATGGGTCAACGTCGATGGCGAATTCCAGGCGGTTTTCCATCGCCATGTGGCGGAAGTGGCGCGTCACCTCGCGGGTGATGGCATCGATCTTCACTTCCTCGCGATGCACGTCCATCTTGCCGGCCTCGATCTTGGACAGATCGAGGATGTCGTTGATCAGCCGCAGCAGGTTGGAGCCGGAGTCGTGGATGACCGCAGCAGCCTCCACCTCCTCCACGTCCAGATGCCCGCTCTCGTTCTCGGCCAGCTCCTTGGACAGGATCAGCAGGCTGTTGAGCGGCGTGCGCAGCTCATGCGACATGTTTGCCAGGAAGTCGGTCTTGTACTGGCTGGCACGTGCCAGCTCCTGCGCCTTGAATTCGGTTTCGCGCTGCAATACCTGCAGCACGTCCTTCTGTTCGTTGAGCACTTCGGTCTTCTGCCGCAGTTCCTCGTTGGAGGCCTGCAGCTCCTCGGCCTGCACGCGCAGCTCCTCTTCGGAAGCGGACAGGCGCTGGGCCTGCTCTTCCAGCTCCACGGTCTTGCCCTGCAACTCTTCGTTGGTGGCGCGCAGCTCTTCTTCCTGCGCCTGCAGGGCCAGCTGCGACACCTGCAGCTCTTCGGCCTGGGCGCGGGTGTGGTCCAGCAGCAGCTGGGTCTCGTCGGCGCGGCAGATATTGTCCAGGCCCAGCGCCACGGTAGGCAGCACCGAGTCGATGAAGGCTTCCTGGGTGGCGTTGAAGTGGCCGAACGTGCCGAACTCGAACACGCCCAGCAGGCGGTCCTTCAACAGCAGTGGCACCGCTACCAGATGACGCGGCTGCGCCTCGCCCAGCGCCGAATGCACGCCGAAGAAATCGTCAGGCACCTGCTGCACGCTGATACGCTTGCGCTCCAATGCCGCCTGCCCGATCAGGCCATCGCCAAGCCCGTATTGCAGGCCGAGGTGTTTACGCCGCTGGAAACCGTAGCTGCCCTGCAGGCGCAGCTGCTTTTCTGCTTCATTCCAGGCAAAGAACACACCGATCGGCGCATCGATACGCGGTGCGATCTGCGACACCAATGCCTGCGCGTAGTCATCCGGGGTCTGTGCGGTCTGCAGCTCGGCGCCAACTTCGCCGACGCTGAGCTTGACCCAGTTGGCATCACGCGACTCCAGCGAATTGCGCCGGAACACCTCCAGCGCGCGCGCGATCTCGCCGATCTCGTCGCCGCGATTCAGGCCATTGATCTCCACGTCCAGATCACCGTTGGACAGGCGTGTCATCTTGTCGGTCAGGCGGTTGATCGGATTCACCACCAGCCGCGAAATCATCCACAACGCCAGGATGATGATGACGAAGCCGAGCACCAGCAACACCAGCGAAATCGTGTGCGCGCGGGCGATCCACTGGCTCATCTGGCCACGGTCGCTGAGCAGCTGGGTCATCTCCGCGTCGTAGATCTCATCCAGCGCATCGGCCAGTGCATTGCCCTGCCCGCCGGCACTGAGTGCGTCCAGCTGCTGCACCTCGGTAAGCTGCGCGGCACCGGCGGCCGGACGCAGCACAGCCATCAGTTCGTTGTCCCAGATGCGGGCCTGGGCCTGCGCACGGCGCAGGCGTTCGGCCACTGGCTCGGTGCCGGCGGCGGTGAGCGCGGCGGTCAAGGCGTTATCACGGCGCTCGCGCTGTTTGGCCAGCACGTCCATATGCCGCTCGCCATCGCCGAGCAGGTAGTTGCGGACGGCGATCTGCTGCAGGCGCACGGCCTGGATCGCATCCTCGACCTGACGGATCACCTCGATCTGCACGCCTTCATGGCGACGCGCGTCGTCGTCCCGCCCGGAGGTGCGGTAACTGACCACGCTGGTGGCCAGGAAACACAGGAAAACCAAGCCAAATGCTGCCAGCATCTTGCTCAGCAGTGGCACGTTGTTGATCCAGCTACTCTTCTTTTGCGTCACGCAGGTGTCCCCCGGGGTGCCACCACGCTTGCCAATCCGCGCGGCCTCTTTTCAGTGAAAATAGCGCAGATTGCTGACGACCGCCTGCTGCGGTTGAATCAGGGCTTGGCGGTCTTGCCCTGGTCGCGCGGCTGCAGCCAGCGCGAGGCATGTATGCCCAGTTCGTAAAGGAAACACATGGGGATCGCCAGCATCAGCTGCGACACCACATCCGGCGGGGTCAGCACCGCCGCCAGCACAAAGATACCGACAATCGCGTAACCGCGGCCTTCACGCAGCTGCTGCGGGCTCACCCAGCCCAGCAGGACCAGGATCACCATCGCCACCGGCAGCTCAAAGCTGGCACCGAAGGCAAAGAAGATCGCCAGTACGAAATCCAGGTAGGCATTGGCATCCGGTGTGATGGCGATCACATCCGGGCGGAAGGTGGTCAGGAAATGGAATACCGCCGGCAGCACCAGGAAGTAGGCGAAGGCACAGCCGATATAGAACAGCGCAACCGCTGAGCCCAGCAATGGCAGCGCAAGGCGCTTTTCACGGGCATACAGGGCCGGCGCAACAAATGCCCAGGCCTGGTACAGCAGCCACGGCACCGCCACGAACAGGGCAGCGAAGAAGGTCAACTTCAGCGGCGCGAAGAATGCACCGGCTGGATTGGTGGCAATCATCGATTGCCCGGCCGGCAGCTGCGAGATCAGCGGCATGGCCAGATGGGTATACAAGGTGCGCGAAAAAGGCATCAGCGCCAGCAACACCACGCCCAGACCCAGCAACCCGCGCACCACCCGCGAGCGCAGCTCGACCAGGTGTTCGATCAGGGTGTTTTCGTTGAGATCCGCCGCACTCATGGCGTCCGCTCCTGGCTTGGCGGGGCCTGCTCGGCGCCTGACGGCGCATCACCCAAGGGGATGCTGCGGTTGAACTCGGGGTCGATGGCCGCGTCACTGACTGGCGCCGCGGCCGCTTCCTGCGGGGCTGGCTCAGCAGCTGCGGGCGGCTGTCCATCGCTCGTGGCGGCAGGCGCCACCGGGCGCGGCTCAATGGTACGCGGCTCGATTACCCGTTCGGCAGCCGATTCCGGCAATTCCACTTCGCGTTTGAAGGCGTCGGTCTCGCTGCGCACCTGCTCGGCCTGGTCGCGCAGCCCGGTCTCGGCCTGCTGCATCGACTGGCGTACATCCTGCAGATTGCGCTTGAGCTCTTCGGCGTGCAGCTCGCGCTCAAGCTCCTGCTTGACCGAATCCCACTGGTTGCGCGCACGGCGTACCCACAGCCCGGCAAAACGCGCTGCCTTGGGCAGACGTTCCGGGCCGAGGACCACCAAGGCCACCACTGCGATCAGCAGCAGTTCGCTGAAGCCGATATCAAACACGTCGGGCGCTCAGGATCAGCGCGCGTCGCGGTCGTGCTCGGCCTGCTTTTCGCCGCTCTTGTCGGCATCACGCGATTCGTCGCTCAGCTGTGCAGCCGGCTTGTCTTCGTCACGCATGCCCTTCTTGAACTCTTTGACCGCACTGCCCAGATCCTTGGCACCGCTCGTCAAGCGCTTGGTGCCAAACACCAGCAGCACGATGACCAGCACGACCAACCAGTGCCAGATGCTGAAACTGCCCATGATCTGCTCGCGTTATCTGTGTGGAGGTTGTCGAGCATAGCGCACAAGGTCTTAACTGATCGCTATGCCAAAGGTCAGTTGCCGCCATCCAGGCTTTCGGTGCGGATCTCGCCTTCGGAGACCGGCTGGAAGCCCTGCTGCGGTGCCGGTTCAGCAGTGGCGTGCTGCAACGGCGCGGTGGTCGCGGTATCGACGCCAGCGGTATTGGCCCCATCGGCATTGGTTGCCGGTGCCTGCACGCTGACCGCATTGCTGCGCGGCGCACTTGCAGCCACCGGTGCAACGCTGCCCTGGGTGCCACGCTTTTCACGCGCGGCATAGGTGGACTCTTCCAGACGGTCACGGAAGGACACGACGTCGGAAGACGGAGCCGTATTCAGGCGGCCTTCCAGGATCATGCGCGGGGTGGTGTTCTGGCCATAGGCATCGAGATTTGCGGCATCGTCGATCTGCAGCACCGCACCATCCAGTGCGACACCTGCAAACAGGCCGCGCGCGCGCGACCACGACCAGATTTCAGCCTTGAGCTGGCCATCGGTGGCGGCCGCGGCATTGCGGCCAACCGGGCCGGCGGCAACGCCAGCATCGGCGCCGAGGGTGAACTTGCCGTTGACGATGTTGTCCAGGCTGCGGTCATTGCGGAACACCAGGATCACATCCGAAGACTGCACACCGGCCTGGAAGCCGATGCTGCCGCCAGTAAGCTTGATGAATACCGGATTGGACCAGCTGCCATCGGCCATTTTCACCGACATCAGACCGTGGCCGCGGCGTCCGCCCAGCACCAGACCGGCCTTGATGGTGTCCGGCAGGACGATGATGGCGCGGCCTTCATCCAGCAGCTTGTCCGGGATGGACTGCTCGGGGATGTTCTGGATTTCACCGAGCACCCGCACCGCATTGCGGGCACGTTGATCTTCCTGCGGACCGGCGACGGCAGTGGCGGACAACAGGCTCGCGGACAACAGCAGAACAAGGCACGGCAGGCGGCGCATGGGTAACTCCGTAGGTCGATGCATAGAAAGATAGCGCAAGTGCCTGAAATTAGTAGCGTGGCTCTGAATAGCTGGTGAGCGGGCGTGAGGCATGAGCACCTGTAGTGCCGAGCCATGCTCGGCAGGGGGCCTTACTAGTAAAGCTTCTGCCGAGCATGGTTCGGCACTACATTGGGCATCATCGGTAAAGCCCCTGCCGAGCATGGCTCGGCACTACACCAAACCTGCAGCGCTCCCTTCTCTGCGCATACCTGCGAAAATGGCCGGATGTCCAACGCCCCCACTACCGCGTTGCTCGCGGTCAATCTAGGCACGCCCGAGACACCCACCGCTCCTGCGGTGCGGCGCTATCTGGCGGAATTCCTCAGCGACCCCCGCGTGGTCTCGATCCCGGCTTTGCTGTGGAAGCCGCTGCTGTACGGGCTGATCCTGCCGTTGCGCAGTGGCCGCTCGGCACAGAAGTACGCGCAGGTCTGGTTGCCCGAAGGCTCACCGCTGGCGGTCCATACCCGGCGCCTGGCCGAAGCCATGCAGCAGCTGCTGCCGCAATGGCGGGTGCGCGAAGCCATGCGCTATGGCCAACCGGCGATGCTGTCGGCACTGGACACATTGGCTGCAGAAGGCGTGCAGCGGATCGTGGTGCTGCCGCTGTATCCGCAGTACTCGACCACCACCACCGCCTCGATCGAAGACCGCGTGCAGCAATGGCAGGCACGCAACCCGAAGGTGAAGGTACAGACCATCCGCGACTACGCCGACGACCCGGCCTGGGTTGCCGCAGTCGCCGCCTCCATTGCCGCCTACTGGGCCGAGCATGGCCGTGGCGGCAAGCTGGTGTTCTCTTTCCACGGCATCCCGCAACGCCTGGCCGATGCCGGCGACCCCTACCCGCAGCGCTGCGAGGCCAGTGCCAAGGCCATTGCCGCAGCGCTTGGCCTGGCCAACGACGAATGGGAACTTGCCTATCAATCGCGATTCGGCCGCGAACGCTGGCTGCAGCCCTACGCCGAGCCGCGGCTATGGGAACTGGCCGAAAGCGGCATCAAGACCCTGGACGTGGTCTGCCCGGGTTTTGCCACCGATTGCCTGGAAACCCTGGAAGAAGTGCAGATGGGCTTTACCGAAACCCTGGCCGAACGTGGCGCGCGCATGCGCTACATCCCCTGCCTCAACGACAGCGCTGCCCACGCCAGCGCGCTGGCAGCATTGGCGGCGGCGCAACCGGCATGAACGCAACGCCCTTCGAACTGCAGCTCGATGGCATTCGCGTGGCCGGCCTGCGCGCCGGCAACCCGGATGGCCTGAAGGTCCTCGCCCTGCATGGCTGGCTCGACAATGCGGCCAGCTTCCTGCCGCTGGCCACACAGCTGCCGACCCTGGACCTGGTGATGGTCGACCTGCCCGGCCATGGTTATAGCGACCACCTGCCACTGACCACGCCGTACACCACCCCGCACGCCATCGTGCAGACCCTGGCCATTGCCGATGCGCTGGGCTGGGACCGTTTTGTACTGCTCGGTCACTCGATGGGTGCGGCGATCGCCAGCCTGGTCGCCGCCGTGGCCGGTGAACGGGTGCAGGCACTGGTATCGATCGAAGCCCTGGGTGGGCTCACCGCACCGGCCGGCGAAACCGTGCAGCGCCTGCGTACCTATGTGGAGGCGATGCTGAAACTGGATGCCAAGCAGTTGCGGGTATTCCCCGACCTGAGCGCCCCCGTACGCGCGCGGATGATGGTCAATCAGCTCAGCGAAGCCTCGGCACGCCTGCTGATCGAACGCGGGGTCAAACCGGTCGACGGTGGCTGGAGCTGGCGCAGCGACCCGCGACTGATGCTGCCCACCGCGGTGCGCATGACCGAAGAACAGGTCTGCGATGTGGTCAGCGCCATCCTCTGTCCGGTGCAGGTGATCTACGCCACCCCGGCTCAGGCCTACTTCCCGGAACCGGAACGCAGCCAGCGCGCGGCGCTGCTGCCGGATGGCCGCCTGCATACCCTGCCCGGCCATCACCATGTGCACATGGATGACCCCGAGGCAGTCGCGGCGATCATCCGCGACTTCATTGCGGCGTTGCCCGACGCCAGCTGAATATGGAGCCCGATGCCAATGGCATCGGCTTCAGTAGTAAGCACGGCAGCCGATAACCCCGGCATTGCCGTAATCGAGAAGATGTCCCGCAGCCCCGCAACGGGTGCTGCGCGCCCCACCATCGCATGCCCCCCCGCCCCGCCCTCCGGCCCGGTGTCTTCACCGGCCTCATCCTGCTCGCCTGTTGGCTGGGCTGGACCACCACCAGCGTCGCTGCGCTAGGCCACCGCCCCGCCGGTGACGAAGCTGCGGTGACGGCGCTGGTGGATGGACTGCGTGCGCAGGGGCTGTTGCCTGCAACCGGCGTCCCATTGGCTATCCGACTGAACACGCCCGGCTGCGCCTGCGAGCAAAGCGAGCAGGGCTGGCAACAACTCAGCGCCGCGCTGCAGTCACAAGGCGCGCACGCCATCGCACTGAACACAGCTGCGGCCCACGAGTTGCTGGTACTGCCCGCCGATGGCCGCCCGCTCTATGCCGGCCCCTTGCAGCCTTCCGCGCTGGCCTGTGGCCGCAGCGATGCAGCCCTGACCAGCTGGCTGCCTGCGCTGCTGGCCGAACACAGCCCACCCCTGATCCTTCCTCCCCGCTGTTCCTGCTGAACCGGAGTTCCCGATGTCCGCTCGCCCCCACGCCACGACGCCACCTCCCGACGCCTATTACACGCAGCTGGCCTGCGCGGCGGATCGCATGTTCCTGTACTTCGGCCTGATCCTCGGCCTGGCGTCGTTGGCGCTGGCCCTGTGGTCGGGACAATGGCTGCCGTTCTACGCCGTCAGCCTGCCCTCGCTGGCGCTGATGGCGGTGCAGATCAAACTGGCGCCGGGCAGCCTGCTCAGCCGGGTAACCGTGGCATTGGTGCTGATGGCGCTGGTCGCCGCCACCATCCAGCAGGCCAACGGCCTGGTGGAAATGCACTTCGGCGCCTTCGTGGTGATCGCGCTGCTGCTGTACTACCGCGACTGGATCCCGGTGGTGGTAGCTGCGGCGGCGATCAGTGTGCATCACCTGGCCTTCTACTGGATGCAGGCGCGCGGCCTGCCGGTAACTGCGTTCGCCCCGGGCAGTGGCCTGGATATGGCTCTGCTTCACGCACTGTATGTGCTGGTTGAAACCGCCTTCATCAGCGCAATGGCCGTGCAGCTGCGTCGTCAGGTACTGACCTTGGGCGCAGCGCCCGCGCGCCTGCGCGCGATGGTGGACGCAATCGCCAACGGTGAAAGCAACGCCGCCATCGGCGACGATCGCCGCTACGCACCGGGCACCTTGGCCGATGGGGTACTGCGGATGCGTACCCAGCTCGAGCAAAGGCACCAGCAGGAAGCCGCACTGCACCACGAGAACACCCAGATCCGTGCGTCGCTGGATGCCTCGCGCACCGGCATGATGATTGCCGACAACGAGCACATCATCCGCTACGTCAATCGCTCGGTGGTAGCTCTGCTGCGCAACCAGCAGGACACCCTGCGCAAGGCCTTCCCCGACTTCAACGTCGATACCCTGGTTGGCAGCAGCATCCACCGCTTCCACGCCAACCCGGCGCGCATCCGCGGCATGCTTGATCAGCTCAAGAAGGTGCACAACGGCCAGATCACGATCGGCCCGGTGCATTTCAGCCAGGTGGTGACGCCGGTATTCAACGCCGACGGTAGCCGCAGCGGCTTTGCGGTTGAGTGGCATGACCGCACCCAGGAACTGCTGCTGGAGAACAGCGTGGCGGATATCGTCGCCGCCGCCTCGGCCGGCGCACTCGACCAGCGCCTGCAGACGGTAAGCGAGGCCGGTTTCATCCAGACGCTTACCACCGGCATCAACCAACTGCTGGAGGTTGTTGCCACCACCACCGGCGAGCTGCGCACGATGTTGTCGGCGCTGGCTGCCGGTGATCTGGATCACCGTGTGCGCGGCGACTATGCCGGTGACTTCGAGGCGATGAAGATCGACGCCAACCTCACCGCCGAACGCCTGACCGGCATCGTTGGCCAGATCAAGCAGTGTTCGCTGGCAATCAACACCGCTGCACACGAACTGGCAGCAGGCAATGACGATCTGTCACGTCGAACAGAGCAACAGGCCGCAAATCTGGAAGAAACCGCCGCATCGATGGAGGAGTTGACATCGACCGTGCGCGAGAACGCAGCCTCGGCCCGTCAGGCCAATCAGCTGGCGGTGGACGCGGCCGATGTCGCCGCACGTGGCGGCGATGTGGTTGGGCAGGTGGTATCGACGATGCGTGCGATCGAGCTGTCGTCCAAGCGCATTGCCGAGATCATCGGTGTGATCGACGGCATCGCCTTCCAGACCAATATCCTGGCATTGAACGCTGCGGTGGAAGCCGCGCGTGCCGGTGAGCAGGGGCGCGGTTTCGCGGTGGTGGCATCGGAAGTGCGCAGCCTCGCACAGCGCTCGGCCACCGCCGCACGCGAGATCAAGGAACTGATCGGCGACTCGATGGGCAAGGTGGATGATGGTGCCGCACTGGTCGCACAGGCTGGCAGCACCATGAGCGAGATTGTCGGCTCGGTACAGCAGGTCAGCGACATCGTTGCGCGGATTGCGCTGGCCTCGCAGGAACAGTCGGTCGGCATCGAGCAGGTCAATCACACCGTCGTGCAGATGGATGAAACCACCCAGCAGAATGCGGCCTTGGTGGAAGAAGCCAGTGCAGCTGCGCGTTCGATGGAAGAGCAGGCGAGTGCATTGGCGGAGGCGGTTTCGGTGTTCCGGTATTCGGCTGGTGGTGGAGCTGAGGTGATTCGCCGGGCTGGTTGATGTTGCTGTTGTTGCTACAACAGCTGAGGAACGTCAGCCGCGGACGCGAGAGCAGAAGCAAGAGCAAAGGCACCCCTCCCTAAACCCTCCCCTTGCCTTCGGCAAAGGGAGGGGATGGATCCTGCACTTGGCGGCTGTTTCGAAGCCTGCAGCGCCCGCTCTTCCCCTCCCTTTGCCGAAGGCAAGGGGAGGGTGCTTTTGGCTTTTGGCTTTTGGCTTTTGGCTTTTGGCTTTTGGCTTTTGGCTTTTGCTACTGCTTTAGCCCTTCTCCCGCTTGCGGGAGAAGGGTTGGGATGAGGGGAGGCTTTTGATCTTGCCGGTAAGGCCCTGCCGAGCATGGCTCGGCACTACAGTGGCCTGCTTTGGCTTTAGTCAGTCTCCCGCTCGTGGAGCGAGGGGGACGCTTTTGGCCTTGGCTTTTGGCCTTGGCTTTTGGCCTTGGCTTTTGGCCTTGGCTTTTGGCCTTGGCTTTTGGCCTTGGCTTTTAGCCTCAGCCCTGCGCCCGCAGCAATTGATGCAAGGTGCTCTTCAACCTGCGGCCTTCCTCACGCAGATAGTCACGCTCATCGCGCCACTCAGGAAAACGCGCTTCCACCTCCGCCCAGAACGCCGGTGAGTGGTTGGCCTGCAGCAGATGACACAGCTCATGTACCAGCACGTACTCAAACGCCGACGGCCGCGCCAACACCAAGGCCAGATCCAGCGCCATGGAACCATCCGGCGCCAGCGAGCCCCATTGCGAGGACATCACCTTGGGCCGCAGCCGTGACGGTGCACGCGCCAAACCCGGCAGATAACGTGGCAGCCACTGGCCGACATCGGCACGCACCTGCACTTCATAGAATTCACGTAGCGCGCGCCGCAACGCCGGCTCCCCGGCACGCGCAGGCAGCTGGATAGTCACTACTCCAGCATCCGCCTCGATGCGGGTAAACCGCCCTTCCTGCCATTGCACCGGCAACAATTCACCGCGCAAGGGCAGCACACCGGGCTCGCGCAGGCGCAGTGCCGGTGCCAGCAAACCATCACCACCCAGCCGCGCCAACTGCTGCTGCAACCATTGCCGGTTGGCCTGCAGGAAACGCTCGCCGGAAACCAGGCTTGCCCGCAGCGGCATGGTCAGCCGCGCACCGCGTTCGTCCACACTGAGCTTGAGCCGACGTGCGCGCGGATCACGCACGCGCAGCACTTCGATCTCCGCATCGTCCAGACGCAGGCGCACCGTGTCGCGCTGGATCACCGGCGCGGCGGGTGTAACAAGGCGGCGGAACAGACTAACCATGGCTCCAGCATAGTCCCTACCCGGTTACGAAACCGGGTAGGTCAGCAACGGGTTCAGCTATCAGCCTTGCTCAGCTTGAATGCCTGCTCCAACAACAGGAACAGTCGGCGGATTTCACCGCTCTGCAGGGCGAAGCGGGCATCCAGTTCGGCGCGGCGACCTTCTTCGTCGATGTGCTCGAGCTGATCCAGCGCGCCATCGAGGAATTTCAGCTTGCGCACGATCAGGTCGTCGCCAAGCACGAAGGAAAGGTTGTCCTCGAAGATCAGCGCCAGCTTGGTGACCTGCTTGCCGGCATCCAGATGCTTGTCGATCTCGTCGCAACGAAGTTCCTGGTGCTGGCACTTGACCACCGCACCGCCTTCGGCCGGGTCCTTCATCTCGCATTCTTCGCCCAGGCTCAGGCCTTCCGGCAGCGGCTCGCCAGCGATCCACGCAGTCAGGATGGCGCGCGGTGCGACTTCGGCGTTCAGCGGCATCGCCGGGAAGCTGCCGAGCATGCCGCGGATGTCGCTCATCACGTTCTCGCCGGTCTTGCGGCTGGAACTGTCGACGGCGACATAACCGTGCTGCAGATCGAGGAACGCATCGGTACGCGAGCTCTTCACGAAGGCGCGCGGCAGCAGTTCGTGCAGCAGGTCGTCCTTCAGGCGCTTGCGCTCACGGCCGCCGGGCTTGCGGCCTTCCTTCTCTTCGATCTCTTCCAGCTTGCGCTGCAGCAGATCGTTGACCACCACGCTGGGCAGGATCTTGTCTTCGCCACCGACGGTCAGCCACAGCGCATCACCGATGCGGTGCGAGAACTGGGTCTTTTCTTCACGACCAAACGGCGAGATGAAGCCGCGCGAGGTCATTTCCAGCGCGCCGACCGGCTTGAGCACCACCTGCGGCAGCAGCGTGTCGACTTCGGAAAAATCAATGGAGGTAGGGAAACGGAACAGCGTGAGGTTCTTGAAAAACATGGATGTCCTATTTCGTATTCATGGTTCAGGGGCTTGCTTCTCCACGCTGGAGAAGCTGCTCCGAAGAGCTTGCCGCCATCGAGGCGGGCGGATGAGGGAGATGCGCAGTGCTTGGTTTCAAACCACCGTAGCACTGCCTACCCTCATCCCAAGCCTTCTCCCGGAGGGAGAAGGGCTTCTTGATCTTGTTGTTTGTCGCCACCTGCGAGCCAAGCCTGTGGATCGGACGCCGGCGCCTGTTCGTTGCGACCCAACGCCATGAAATCGAACAGCTTGGGATCGGCGAGCTGCGAGGGACGGATATCGCCCAGCGCGCGCGAGATCTGCTCGATGCGACCGGGCGTGTCCTTTTCCCACTGCTTCATCATCAGGCCAACCTGCTTGCGCTGCAGGTTTTCCTGGCTGCCGCACAGGTTGCACGGAATGATCGGGAACTGGCGGGTAGTGGCGTACTCGATGATGTCCGCTTCGCGCACATAGGCCAGCGGGCGGATCACCACATGCTTGCCGTCGTCGCTGCGCAGCTTGGGCGGCATGCCGGAAATCTTGGAGTGGTGGAACAGGTTCATGAAGAACGTGGCCACCATGTCATCGCGGTGGTGGCCCAGCGCGATCTTGGTGAAGCCATTGGCTTCGGCATAGGTGTACAGCGAGCCACGGCGCATGCGCGAGCACAGCGAACACATGGTCTTGCCTTCCGGGATCACCCGGCTCACCACCGAGTAGGTGTCCTGTTCGATGATGTGGTACGGCACGCCGACCGAGGCCAGGTATTCCGGCAGCACATGCTCGGGGAAGCCGGGCTGCTTCTGGTCCAGGTTGACCGCCACCAGCTCGAACGGCACCGGCGCCTTCTTCTGCAGCTGCAGCAGGATATCCAGCAAGGTATAGCTGTCCTTGCCGCCGGACAGGCAGACCATCACCTTGTCGCCGGCCTCGATCATGCCGAAGTCGGCAATGGCCTGGCCTACCTGGTGACGCAGGCGTTTGCCGAGTTTCTGGTGTTCACGTTCGGCCACGTGCGGATCACGGGCCCGCGGAGTGGGATCGGGCAGGGAAATGACAGCGCTCATCCCCGGCATTCTACCGGCTGGGGCGCGCCTCCACAGCGTCGACTGTGCCTGCGTTGCATAAAAGCGTCATGCCGGCGTCACCCCGCGATGACAGCATTTCTGACTCCCCGTTCAGTTGTTGATTACATCGTGCTCCCTACCCGTCTTGCTTCTGCTGTCTGTCACGCGCTCCTGTTCTCCGCTCTGGCTCCGGCCGCCGCACTGGCCCAGGATGCCGCCACACCCGCGCCCGCCGTGGCCAAGGACCTGGATACCGTCATCGTTACCGGCCGCAGCGGCACCGGTGTGCGTACCAAGGTGGAAACCAGCTATTCGGTGACCAATATCGAGGAAGAACAGCTGCGCATGCAGGCGCCGACCAGCGTCACCGAGGCGCTGAAGTCGGTGCCCGGCTTCTGGGTGGAAGCCTCCGGCGGCGAAGCCAGCGGCAATATCCGCGCGCGCGGCATCCCGGTCGATGGTTTCGGCTCGGTGACCCTGCTGGAAGACGGCATTCCGGTGGTACATGACCCCGCGCTGGGCTATCTCAACGGTGACCAGGCCTTCCGCCTGGATGAAACCATTGAGCGTATCGAAGTGGTGCGTGGTGGCCCGGCATCGGTGATGTATTCCAATGCCCCGGCCGGCGCGATCAACTTCATCCCGCGCCAGGTCGGCGACGAAGCCAGTGGCGTGTTCAAGTACACCGTCGGCGACAGCGGCCTGAACCGCATGGACTTCGCCTACGGCAGCCCGCTGGCCAATGGCTGGAAACTGCTGCTCGGCGGCTTTTACCGAGTCGAGGATGGCGTCCGTGATCCCGGCTTCAACGGCAACGAAGGCGGCCAGTTCCGGCTGAATCTGGCCAAGGAATTCGAAGGCGGCCGCTTCAGCATCGACGCCAAGCACATGGACGACCGCGTCGCCCTGTACCTGGGCATCCCCATGTATACCAACGGCAACGGCGACATCCGCGCGGTGCCTGGCTTCGATGGCAATCACGGCACCCTGGCGGGTCCGGAGACGCGCCACCTATCGATGAAGACCGCCGATGGCCGTGGCTGGGACTTCGACAACAGCGAAGGCACCCACGTCAAACGTGACCAGCTCACGCTGAAGCTGGAAACCGAGCTGGGCGCCGGCTGGGAGCTGGCGCAGTCGGCACGCTTCAGCAAGACCGACACCATCCGCAACGGCGTATTCCCGAATTCGCTGACCCCGGCCGCCACCTTCCTCGATGGGCAGAAGAGCCTGCTGGCCGGTGTGCCCGGCGCCACCTCGCTGGGCCTGCGCTACGTCAACGGCAGCGGCGACTTCAACACCGCCAACCAGAACGGCAACGGCTTGCTGGTCATCGGCGGCCTGCGCGGGCTGGACATCCCGGTGCGTGAATTCGTCAGCGACACCCGCCTGATGCGCAGCTTCGACCTCGGCGGCCAGCAGCACAACCTGACCCTGGGCTATTACATGGCCTCGACCAAGGAAGACTACAGCCGCTATTCGTCCTCGGTGCTGATGGACGCCAGCAACAACGCCAGCCTGCTCGGCCTGGTGGCGCTGGATGCCAACGGCCAGGTACTGAAGACCTTCACCGACAACGGTGTGTGGCGCTACGGCTACGAATGGAACAACGCTTCCGGTGAACAGAAGACGCATGCCTTCTACGTCAGCGACGAGTGGCAGGTGAATGAGCAGCTGCGCATCGACAGCGGCCTGCGCTGGGAAAAGGCCAGCAGCAGCGGCTGGAACGAGGTCCGCCGCAGCGTCAATGGCGGCACCCTGGCTACCTCGCAGATGCTGACCGGTTCGGGCATGTACGTGAACCACGACCTGAGCTCGGATGATCTGGGCTGGTCGATCGGCGCCAACTGGCAGTTCAACGACAGCATGGGCGTGTTCGGCCGCTGGACCTCGGCCTTCCGCCTGCCCAGCCTGGGCAACTACATCACCCGCAACGACAACTGCGACGCAAGCTCGGCCGAAACCGTGGCTGCCTGCGCTGCCGCCAACGGCAAGGTTGCCGATACCCAGACGATGGACCTGGCCGAGATCGGCTTCAAGTTCGCCAACCCACTGTTCAGCGCCTACGCGACGGCCTTCTACACCAAGTACGACAACGTCGGCTTCAGCAACTACAACTTCAACCCGAACACCGGCGTGTCCAGCCGCGAAGCCGGCTATGCCAGCACCCGCACCTTCGGCGTGGAGCTGGAAACGGCGTGGTACCCCACCGACTGGCTCGACCTGCGCCTGACCGCCACCTGGCAGGACGCGCAGTACCGCGACCTGCGCTACAGCGAACTGGTCAACGGCGCGCCGGTGCTGCGCGACTTCGTCGGCAACCAGCTGATCCGCGTGCCGGAGCTGGGCGGGCGCGTGGTCGCCGGCATCAACCTGCTCGACCAGCGCCTGCGCCTGCAGGCCGCCGCCGAGCACCAGGGCGAGCGTTATGTGGACACCGCCAACTCGGTGCGGCTGCCGTCCTACGAAGTACTCAACCTCAGCGCGCGCTACGAACTGACTGATCGCTTCTCAATCTACGGTTACGTCGACAACGTCACCAACTCGCTGGGCCTGACCGAAGGCAATCCGCGCGCCGGTGAGCTGTCCAGCAGCGATGCCGGCGCCAGCGCCTTCATCGCGCGACCGTTGCTGGGCCGCAACTACCGCATGGCCGTGATGTACCGCTTCTGATGCGTAGCTTGCTCCCCGTACTGCTGGCGGCGCTTGCCGCCAGCACCAGCGCGCAGGCCGCCGACGTACTGCACTTGCAGGGCACGTTGGAAGGCAAGGACCACCAGCGCTATCTGGCGTTGCCGTTCGAGGTGCCGGCCGGCACCGGTCGGGTCGCCGTCACCTTGCAACACGAAGGCGGACAGGACCGCACCGTCATCGACCTCGGCCTGCTCGATGCCAATGGCTTCCGTGGCTGGAGCGGCGGCTCGCGTTCATCGATCACGGTTTCCCGCTACGACGCCAGTGGTGGCTACCTGCCGGGTGCGATGCCGGCAGGCCAATGGCAGGTGCTGCTCGGCATTCCCAACATCCGCCCCAAGGTGCAGACGCCTTACAAGGTTGAAGTGACCTTGTGGAGCGAGGCCGAGGTAGACGCCGGCAGCGACCGCAGCGACCTGGTACTGCGTGACAGCGCCGGCTGGTACCGCGGCGACCTGCACATGCACAGCACCCACAGCGATGGCAGCTGCAGCAGCCAGCAGGGCCGCAAGGTGCCCTGCCCCTTGTTCCTGAGCCTGCAGGCGGCGGTGCGTCAGGGCCTGGATTTCGTTGCACTCACCGAGCACAACACGGTCTCGCATCTCGAAGAGGTGGCCCGGCACCAACCGTGGTTCGACCAGTTGCTGCTGATCCCCGGCATGGAGGTCACCACCTTCCAGGGCCATGCCAATGTTTTCGGCGTCAACGGCCCACTGCCATTCCGGCTGGGTGAGCAGTTGCCGGACTGGAACAGCCTGCTGGGCCAGCTAAAGCGCAGCGATGCAGTGTTTTCGATCAACCATCCAGCGCTGCCCTCGGGTGAGGACTGCATGGGCTGCGGCTGGACCCCGGCCACGTCGGTGGACATGGCTGCGGTGCAGGCGGTGGAAGTGGTCAACGGCAACCAGGCCGACGGCCCACGCGCCGGTGTCGGCTTCTGGGAGAAGCAACTGCAGCAAGGTCGACGCATGACCGCCATCGGTGGCAGTGACAGCCACAACCCGGGTGCCGCCAACGGCGCTTCGCCTATCGGCCTGCCAGCCACGCTGGTGCACGCATCGGCGCTGTCGCGCGACGCCATTCTCGCTGCGCTCAAACAAGGTCGGGTGGTGGTGGACGTGCGCAATGTCGCCGGCAGTCGCCTGGACCTGTGGCTGCAGAGCGATGCGGGGCAGCGCGCGGAGATGGGCCAGCAGTTGGTGCTGCCCGCCGGGCAATGGGCCACCCTGCATGCCGAAGTGGACTACCCACGACCCGTGCGGATCGAGCTGATCGTCGATGGCCAGCGCCATCCCACTACCGTGGAGGCCACGGCCAGCGGCGCTCAGCAGGCTAGTCTGCGCTGGCGCTCGGACGGCAAGCGGCATTGGCTGCGGGTGGATGCGCGCGATGCCGATGGCAGCCTGTTGCTACTGGGCAATCCGGTATACGTGAACTGGCCGCGCTGACCGGCTAAGCTGGCGGCATGTCCGAGCTGCCGCCAATCCACGAGCTGAACCAGCGCATCGCCGAGCTGCGGGCCGAACACCGCAGCCTGGACGAACGTATCGCCAAGCTGGCGGCCAACCCCGACGACGATCTGGACGCCAAGCGCCTGAAGAAGCGCAAGCTGCAGCTCAAGGATTGCATCATCAAGCTGGAAAGCATGCTGATCCCGGACGAGCCAGCCTGAGCGCGGCTCGACGCAGAATCCGCCAACAAACGGTAGTGCCGAGCCATGCTCGGCAGGGGCTTTCCAATACAACCCATCAACCCCGCACGACCTGTAGGAGCGGTGTAAGCCGCGAAGCGGGCAGCGTTCCGGACGAGCCGGCCAGATGACATCCACTCGGTCTCACCGCCTCAGGTACAGGCAGGCGTCTTTCCACCCTTGGTAGTTCCCTCAGCCACGACGACGCATCGGGCGGTTTCAAGCGTCTTGCGCGCGCCAATGGTGTAGTGGCTGTTTTCACCAAATTGGCGCAGATACGCCGAATGGGCGTGCTGCAACAGCGGCACAGCCTCGGCATGGCGGCCACTTCGCAGGAAAAGTTCGGCCATTCCCACCTCCACTTCGAGCGTATGCGGATTCTCGGGTCCCATCGCCGCCAACGAGCCGCGATACACCGTATCCAGCACCGTTGCAGCTTGCTCATAGCGCGCCAACGCCACCAGATTCATTCCATGCAGATAGGACGCGCGCAGCCAGGTTGGGCTGGAATCGTCGCCCAGCAAGGAAAAATCGGCTGCAATCTGCGAGAACTGCGTTTCGGCCTTGTTGAAGCGACCGGCTCGACTGTGCAGCACGGCCAAATTGGTACGCCCCTTTATCAGCTCGTTGCGGTCATTCGCATCTACCCGCAACTGGCTTGCAATCACACCTTCGCAGGCATGCAGGCCCGCGTCGTATTGCTCACGCCATATATGCCAGTAACAGCTTGCCCTGTGCGAGAGCAGGGTGGTTTCCTGGTCAGCCAAGCCAAACTGCTGGCGTGCCGCATCGGTGTCATCGATGAGCCGCTTGGCCTCATCAAAACGGGAATCGTCGGTCAGGTCGGCAGCCAGACGGTAGCGCGCCCGCTGGGTGCGGCTGTCTTCAAGGCCAAGGTGTTTCTCGAACAGGGCCACAGCGATGCGTTCCTGCTCTATTGCCTTGGCGATGTTCATGGCCTCCCCATGCACCTGGCCAATGGTCATGCGTACCGTGGCCTCGACCACGGGCTGGTCGCGCAGCCGGGTGCCGATACGGGCCGCCGCATGCTCGATGGCCTCATGGATCGTCAGCTCCCGCTTGCCGTTCAGTGCATAGGGTGATGCCGCGCCAAGCACGTCCTGATTGAAGAAACGGTTGACCGCATCGGCAATGGCCGCGTTTTCCTCCGCCAACCGGTTGGCCACCTTCAACGCATCGCTGGCCTGCTGCACCCGCCATTGCTGCCAGAGCGACACCAACAGGAGCACTCCCATCGCCGCGATACTCGCCAGCATCCACCGGCGCCGGCGCTGTGACTCCTGCAACAACCGGCCCTGCCGTTCCACGGCCTCGGCACGCAGGCGCTCCCGCTCCACCTCGATCGGATCAGGGGGTACTGGCCTTTCCTGCACGGGCTCGATGGCCATTGTCGGCGTGAACCGGGCCGGACCATTGAGCCGGTAGCCATACCCGTGAATGACGCGCAGGGCCTCGCTGGAAGACCCCAAAGCCATGCGTAGGCGACTGATTGCCTTGGCCAACGAGTTCTCCGCAACTACCCGCCCCGGCCAACCCGCTGCCAACAACTCCTCCTTGCTGACAATCTCCCCGGCGTGCTTGAGCAGATAGCGCAGGATGGCGTGGCTGCTGCGTTCCAGATGCCGGGACTGCCCATCCGCAACCAGCCGGCCATCGGTTTCATGCAGTTCGACACCAGCAAACCGCCATATCCCCGGCTGCGGGCGCTTCGAGACATCCTGCTCACTGTGATGATCCATCGTCCCTGTCCCCTGCAGCGACCGCTCTCCCCGGAGGGAGCAAGCCATTGATTTTCATGAGCCCTCTGGAGAGGCTCCAGTAGTCCCGTCATAAGCTTTCAGAAACTTTCCAGCTTCGGCAAAGACGGACAACTCATCTTCGTGCACCGTCCCACAGCCCGGCCCGAGATATGCCGCGAGCATACAGGGGGAACCGCATATGAGCCTTATCAAGGCCCGCGAATGGCCGGCGTGGCTTGCCCGACGCCGCGGCGGCCATCCCACCAGGGGTGACCAAGCACGCAAGGCCCGCTCATACCTGGCAGCGCTGTCAGGCGTGGCTTTGGGCACGGCAGTGGCCCTGCCCCTGGCCGCAAGCCCCAACGGCGACGCCGACACCATTCACGCCTACTGCGTGGCCACGGACATCGACCAGGGGCGGACATTCTATTCGGACGTATTCCCGGTGCAGCGTCGCCGTTACTACGACAACGACACTACCTTCGCCATCGCCTTCGCACGCCATGTGGATGCGCGCTGGGATGCCAGCACCGGCTACAAACGCTGCTGGCATGACGAGCTGGCGCTGGACGTGCGCATGGAGCGCGACCGCCACGCCGCCGAACAACAACGCGCCATCCGTGCCTTCGAGCCGGTATTTGTTCATTGGCGGCCTTAAAACCCATCCACCTCGTTCTTCCACCCCCACCATCGCCCAAAAAGAGAATCACCCATGAAGAGAAAAAACTTCCTGCTTGCCTTGCTGGCCCTGTTGGGAGCTTCCGCCGCATCTTCCGCTCAAGGCTGGATGAACAAACCTCCCGCCACGCTGATGACGGAAATAAAGCTATCAGCCACCACCTGCCCCGGCGGCGGAAACAAAGCCTTTGTCATCGGTCGCCGCCCGGACATGAAAGATTGCATCGATATAGATTACAGCGCCAACTGCCCAACCCGCCACGGGCGCTCCTACCCCGTCAGCGGAACCATAAAGAATTTTGTCGGCGGCGCCAGTTGCTATGGCGATTCGCATGAAGTCAAAACTCAATCCGCCCTAGATTGCGAGCCGGAAGAAATGAACGTATGGGTAACCGAAGTTCGTTATTGCGAATGAACGATGGTGCGAAAAATGGGCAGGCGGCATGCAAGCCAACCTGACAGAAGAAACCCAACACCATGCAGCATCACAAATGACGGCATCCAACACCGCCCGCCAGCCCGCCAGCCCGCCAACATTCACCACTAATCAAAGGGAACGCCAATGAGGCACTCGCTTGCATTACTTACCCTGGCTTTCACAGCACCGCTTTTACCCGCCACCCTCGAAGCGCAATCTGCCATAACCACCAATGTGATCTTCACTCCCGCAACAATAACCTGTGAAATAAAAAACAACCTTTCCACCCCCATAGCCATCTCCGAAATAAAATACGCGATGAATGGCCATCAAGGCCCAGCCAGCTTCACGGTGAATTGTGTCACCGCGTGCGGACTGTCACCCGGAGCGTTCAATATATTCAGCGGGCCGCCGAATCATCCTCACATAACCACGGCATCTTGCTCTGCGATCTACAGCCACCTTTAACAAGCGCCATGCAACAACAAAATATCGGCGCCGCGCCTCTTCCTGTTCTGCCGCGAATCCCCGTACCGGGCAAGCCCGGCACTTACGCATCAAGCCAGCAAAATCACTTATCAACCAACAGAAATGCACCATGAAGAAAATTTACTCCCTGCTTGCACTCCTGCCGCTATCTACCATGGCATTGCCAGCATTCGCCCAATCGACCTGGCTGGGAAAGTGGAGAAACATTACGGAAGGACTTTACCGAGGAGAAATCATCGAATTCACCGAATTTGATGGAATTTAATGATGACGGGAATGATTATGATGAGAAAAGACTCAGCTACTTGGCTTTACTACCGCTCGGATGACAATCACGACCTTGTCTTTTCCAAAGACGGACAGAAATTTAAGCTCAAATACCGAAATAATGGCAGTTCCGCCATCTGCGAAAGACAAACCCCAACAATGCTCCGTTGCACAGCATCGGACGCCTCAGGTGAAACAATATTCGAGAAGATATGAATCAGCCAAGCGCCGACCACTGGCCAACACGCCTCCACCTGAAAGTCATGAGACAAGCCCAACCCGTAGGAGCGCACTTCAGTGCGCGATGGAGATTTACCGACAAAGCTTCATCACGCACTGAAGTGCGCTCCTGCAACGGCATGAACGCCAACCCGGCGGGGGCGTGGTGGCCCCGAATGTACGAGGCCGGTGCGGAACTGGGCGTTCTCAACGCACGGCGATTACATCGAAACCCGCCAATTGCCGTCAAGCGGTATCGGCGGTCACGGCTTTCGCGTTGTGCAGCACACAGGTTGGGTTGAGCGCAGCGAAGCCCAACTCCATGAAGCAACGAACATGGCGACGTTGGGCTTCCTTCGCCAGCCCAGCCTACTTGCTTGTCGAACAGCAGAGGCCACAGACATGAAAACGAAGGTTATTGCTCTATTCCTACTTTTCCCAACTGCGCTGACGTCGTCACCATTGCATGCACAGGATGACTCTGTGGTTTTGCATTGCAAAATCTCAGGGGAAGATAAATCGCTAGTCGTTCAGATCAATAAAATCAACGGAAAATGGGAGGAATGGAGTGACATTCATCAAGATTTTGTCGGAATATGCCCATTTGAAGGCGAGGAAGGAAAATCAACTTGCATAAGAACAAATGGGCAGTTTGGATATATATCCACCACACTCCATGAAAACGGCGCCAAAACAGAGTGGAGAGGAACCATTTCACGAGAAGATGGCACATATGAGCGCACGGTTACATCAACGCTCACCATCGAAGATTTGAACAAACGTGGAATCCGCACTAGGCGAATAGCAGGCACATGTGATCCCGGGGAAGCCCCCAGACCGAAGGCAACGAGATTCTAGAAAATGAAAATTGCGTTGACCTGTTGCCTGCTTCTGACCTGCGTCCCCGCCGCCAACGCGCAGGTGGTGGTGCTGGTGCACCCGGCCAGTGGCGATTTCGTGGTGGTGCCAAATGCGCCTTCGCCGCATACCGAGGCCATGCAGCGGGCCAACGCCAAGGGGCGCGACGGTGGCTGGAAGGTGTTACTGGGCAGCACCACGCCCGGTTACGGGGCCATGTTCTGCTTCCGCCCCAAGGACGGGGAGACGCTCTATTACATCGCCGAAGGCAAGGCCACCGGCAAGGAAGCCATTGTCGAGGCGCGGGCGCAGGCCAATGCTGCCGCGAGGGGTACAGGGGCATTCACCGCCATTTGCGGCAACTGGAACAACCGCAACCTGCATCCACTGGAAGCGCAGCCCGGCTCACCCGCCGTGTCGCGACAACCCGGCACAAACACCGGCCTTGCGCCCGGCAATGCCCGCCCACGCAAACAGGACGAAGGCGGCGTGATTGAAACCCTCAAGCAGGAAGTACGCGAACAAGTGACCTGTGACCCGAATCAGAAACTCTGCCTCCCGCCGAGAAAACCCTCATCGGCGGGGGTGCGGGGCTGATAAAAGCTCGCGCGCCCCATCTCCCAAATGGTAGGAATCCACAACATGAAAATAGGTTATTGGTCTTTTGCAATACTCACCACTGCCCTTACCTCATCGCCAGCGATGATTAATGCAAAAGAGGATGGCTCGGCAGCAAACAGAGCCATCATCCTTGACTGTCGGGTCAAATCAGAAAGTACGATTTCGTCCGGAAAAGGCGCAGAAATTTACAAAATTGTCCCCAATGAAGGATTTTACATCTGGACTGACAGCCATCGCCTGTACAGCGGCGAAGGAAGAACATGGGAAAAATTGAATAAATCCGGTTACTGCAACCTTAACAACGATAACTTGTCATTCAAAGACTCTTATGGGAGTGAAAAATATCGTTCCGAGTGTGAAAGCGGATATCCCGACTTCCGAAGGAAAGCTATTTTTTCATTCGACAGAATCGACGGAACTCTCCATACAAGCTATACCGGACTGGGAGGTACTGATTACATATTCAACAGACACTTGGGCTGCGAAACCATCGCTGACCCAGCAACAAAGCCAGCACCCGCCACAAAATTCTAGAATCCTAAATAGCGACTTCGAACAATGATTCCAGAGACACCTCCAGCCAAAGCCCGATGCCAATCCCATTCGCCAATGTCCCCAGCCTCTTACTTTTTCTCGTGATGCCACATACCACCGCCCAAACCCTGCGCTGCGAGACGGAAGACCACGGCACCGACTGGCTACAGATTTCCTCCAGCGCGGGCTGGCGGGAATGGGACGGCAGCGCATGGGGGTCGTCGCTGTGTGGGCGGGAGGTGCAGAGCTCGCATCAGGTGGAGCGCTGGCAATGCCGCTTTGACCGGCAGCTCCATGTATTGACCTATACCCTCACCGACCGGCATAGCGGCGGGGTCTATCGGCGGGAGGAAACGCTGGAGCCTGGCAGCGGTGCCTACCGCCTGCGCATCGACGACGGCACGCATGTGCCCGATGGCGGCAAGCGCTTGAAGCTGGAATTAAACGGACGCTGCGTGGCGGTGGATGCGGTGCAATGAGTCGCCGTGACACTGTGGATGTCCGCTGCCCCCGCTGCGCCGGGCGAGCCGTGTTCCGCGAACCTTTCGTGTTCCTCACGGAACCACCTGCCGACAGGCCCACGCTCCGCTGGGGCGGGTGGTATGTGGCGGAAAGATACCCTCAGCTTTTGCCGTGGCAGGCGCCGAAAGGCAGTTCAAGCCAGTACCTGACCACCGCCATTGATGATGTGCAGGGGTATGCGTTGTTGCACCGTGGCGTGGTGGAGTGCGCGGCGGGTTGCCCGCATTTCGTGCACGTTCTGGAATGGCCGGAGGATGCGTGGTGGCAGTGGTCGATACGCGGCGAGATGCTGTGGGCGTGGGACCGTGAACATGCCCGGCAAATACTCGACTACGTGCGTGCAAGCGACCGACCGCCGCGCTCCACCTCCGGCGCGCTTGGCAGCCTGCCGTCGTTTTTTTTGTCGGCAAAGATACGGGATGCCGTGGTCAAGGTGATGGCGCGCAAGTTGGCCGCAGCTTGAGTACCGGGAACGGCCCCTGCCTGTTTTTTTCATTTCACGGGGATGATGGCCATGTCTTTGCGTTTTTCCTTCAGTTGCCTGTTGCTCGGATTGGCGTTATCGATGGCCGGCGCTGCGCAGGCCGACTCATGGGCGCCGCCTTCGTTGAAGGTGGTCGCCAGTAGCAATGGCCAGGCGCTGGTGCGGGTGACACCTGGCAGCTTGCGTGGCGGCAAGCAGCCCGACGTGGAGCTGTATGCGTATGACGCAAAGAGCGCGCAATACGCGCTGAAAACCCGCTTCCCGTTGCGTAACCGCATTGCCCCGGTAGAGGTGTTGCTGACCAGGCAGGGCGAGCTGATCGCGCTGGACGAGTGGGCGCAGATGGGGCAAGGCACGGTGGTGGCCGTGTATGCGGCAGATGGCAGGCCACGGCTGCAGTTCACGCTGGACGAACTACTGGGCGCGGAAGCGTCGGCCAAGGCACCGGCGTCGGTTTCATCGACATGGTGGCGCTGCCGCAAGCCCAGATTGAGCCAAGACGACAGCGCGTTGCTGATCAACACTTACGACAACGGGGAGTTGCGCGTGGAATTGTCCACCTGCAAGGTGCTGTACGAAGCCGGCAATGGGGGCTGCGCATGAAGTGGATGGCCTTGAAGACAACGCTGGCGGCAGCGGCACTTGTCGCGCCGGCTGCACATGCCGCGCTGGCACCGGAGTATTACCAGCAGGCACGCGAGCAAGCACCGCACCACCTGCAGTTGCGGGTGGCACAGGTGACGCTGCTGCGTGGGCAAGCACGGGGAAACTGCGAGGTGGAAGCAACCGTACTGCGGGATTTCCGTGGCACCCTCGCAAAGGGCACGCCGCTGCGCTTTACGTTGAATTGCACCGCACCGGGCGTACGACCAATGCCCGGCCCGAACGCGTGGCACGACTACCAGGAACTGAAGGCCGGCCGCTTCATGGAGGGGTTCTTTCGCGGTGCGGGCGCAGGCATTGTGCCGGTTTACGGGCAACTAGCGCAGGTTGCCACCGAGCGCGAGTGGCCGTGGTGCGAGGCCGAGAGCGGCCGTTGCGACCTGCCTCCGCCGGAGCCAACACTGGTAATGGAGTGCAGCACGCCAGGGCTGGGAGGCACCGGCAAGCAGGTCCATAGCGGCTGGGTCATCAAGATCGCCAACCACCGTATGTGGTTCTGGAACGACATCAAGCAGCTGCATGCGGGCGCAGGCCGACATTGGCAACCACACCTGTGGGAGCCACAACGCACGCCATCGCCGTTGCTGGTGGAGAGTGACCGCTACACGCAGGTTTCGCACCTGTACTCCGATGGCGGCGAAATGCTGCTGATGACGCGCACCTTCATCTACGATCGCTCGGCCGGGGAATTCGAGGAGCGCCATGTGGACCACGAAAATGGTGGCCAAGGCTTGATCCGTGGCACCTGCCGGCAGATCGCCGACCCGGAAACGCAGCCTGCCCCGGCCGGTGGCCGGCAGGCTGCTTCCTAGTCGAAGGAATACGTCACGCCCCACATGCATTGCCGCTGCCGACATTCGCGCAACTGCTCGAACGTGATGCCTTCTGGCCGCTCACTCCATGCAAGGAAGTCCTCAACCAGCTGGCGCTGCTGCGTTGGCGTTCGGACGGCGAGCGGCATTGGCTGCGGGTGGATGCACGCGATGCCGATGGCAGGCTGCTGGGCAACCAGCTGTACGTGAACTGGCCGCGCTGAACGGCTAAGTTGGCGGCATGTCCGAGCTGCCACTAATCCACGAGCGGAACAGCGCATCGCCGACCTGCGGGCCGAACACCACAGGCTGGACGAACGCATCGCCAAACTGGCGGCCAACCTGGGTGCCAAGCGCCTGAAGAAGCGCAAGCTGCAGCCCAAGGACTGCATCACCAAGCTGGAAAGCATGCTGATCCCGGACGAGCCGGCCTGAGCGCAACCCAGTAGTGCCGAGCCATGCTCGGCAAGGGCTTTACCAGCAAAGCATCCAAACGCCGGGCCGGCGCAAGCCGTAAACCAGAACCTACCCCTCCCCAGCCCTCCCCTTGCCTGCGGCAAAGGGAGGGAGCAAAAGCAAATAGTGCCGAGCCATGCTCGGCAGGTGGCCTTACAAGCTATCCATCAGGATTGTAGGAGCAGCGTAAGCCGCGATGCCGGCAGCGTTGAAGTTGCCGGCATGCCTGCTACCTGATCGACCAGAGGCTTCGCGGCTTACGCCGCTCCCACAAGACCAGTCGATAGGGTAGTGCAGAGCCATGCTCGGCAGAGGCTGTGCCGGTCGAGCCCCAGCGGAGCATGGCTCCGCTCTACGGGGCTCCCCATCACGCTGCTGGCGGCACGTCCGGCTTCACCGCTTCCGGGCTCACACGCTCGATGGTGTGCCGCAGTTCGCGGCCGAGGATGAACTTGGCGTCCTTGGCCCAGGCGTCCAGGCGCTCGTCGAACAGCAGCTTGCTGTTCTGGTCCGGCCAGACCAGGCGCAATTCGCGCATCTTCTGGATGAAGCCGCGGAACAGGGTCTTGTCGAAGAACTCCGGTGCGGCCGGTGCGTACAGCAGGCTCAGGCGCTGCGCGGCCTGTTGGCACAGGCTTTCCAGCTCACCAGCGCCGAGCGTGCCCGGGCCGTTCTTCACCAGCACCGAGATGGCGATGTAATAGCGCTCGAACGCCTGTTGCAGCGAGTGGCCAATCGCACGCAGACGGAACACTTCGTCGGTCTGCCCGGTGCTGCGTGCGAGCATGCCACCGTCGTCTTCGCCCACATGCTGGAGCAGGCCTTCGCGTACGAAGACGTCGATGGTCTGGTCGATGCGCGCGGCGAATTCGTTCTCGGTCCACGGCAGGAACAACTCCGCCTGCAGGAACGGGTACAGGCCGCGACCCAGACGCAGCAGGCCGCCACGGCTCATGCGGCGGTTGTTCTGGAAGCAGCAAGCCACCCACGAGGACGCAGTGAACAGATGCAGCACGTTGTTGCGGAAGTAGCTCAGCAGCACCGCGGTATCGCCACTGACGCTGAGCACATCGCCCAGCGGGTGCTTGATGCGGCTGAGGACGTTGATTTCCTCGGCGTGGGCAATGATGCGCTCGGGCGAATGCGGGGTGACCGTGACCCGGTCGGAGTACGGCATTTCCACCAGCAGCTTCTTGCACAACTCGATCTGCGCGATCAGGTCGGCCTCGCCCATCGCGTGCTTGGGCGTGGACAGCAGCGCCAGCGCCAGCAGGTTGATCGGGTTGACGTCGGCAGCGGCGTTGACGTGCACGTTGATGGTCTGGGCAAGCGTATCGACCGTCTTCATCAACCACGCCGGCTTCTCGTCTTCCGATATCGGTTGACCATCCCAGTCCGGCGCGTTCACAGCCAACACGTCGGTCAGGGCAATAGGCTCACCAAAGTTCACCACGACCTGGCCGAAGTTCTGCTTGAGCACCTTGGGAATGCCCCACAGCAATGCCCAGATTGATTCTTTTTCTTTTGGCCGGCCAGTCAATTCATCGAGGTAGCTGTTGCCTTCCATCAGCTTTTCGTAGCCGATGTAAATAGGCTGAAACAGCACCGGCTTGCGCGGCTGGCGCAGGTAGGCGCGCAGGGTCATGGAGATGACGCCACCCTTGGGCTGCAGCAAGCGGCCGGTGCGCGAGCGCCCGCCTTCGACGAAGTACTCAATCGAGTAACCGCCCGAAACCAGCTGCGCCATGTATTCGGAGAACACTGCCGAGTACAGCGGGTTGCCACGGAAGCTACGACGCGCGAAGAACGCACCACCCTTGCGCAGCAGGGTGCCCACCACCGGCAGGTTGAGGTTGATGCCGGCGAAGATATGCGGCGGCACGATGCCGCGGTCGTACAGCAGGTAGCTCAGCAGCAGGTAGTCCATGTGGCTGCGGTGGCTGGGCACGTAGATGATTTCGTGGCCAGGCGCGGCTTCCTTGAACTTGTCCAGGTGATGCACCAGCACGCCGGCATAGATACGGTTCCAGACGTGGCTGAGCATGAAGCTGGCCGAACGCACCACCGGGGTGGAGTAGTCGGCAGCAATTTCCCAGGCATAGCCCTGCGCCTTCTTCCAGGCGTCGGTGGTCTTGGAGTTGTCGCGCTTGGCCTGCACGGCGATGGCTTCGCGCACCGAATCGGCTTCCAGCACCTTGTCCACCAACAGGCGGCGGGTGGAAAGATCCGGGCCGATGATCGATTCGCGGATACGGCGGAAGTGGGTGCGCAGCACGCGCTGCAGCTTGCGTACGGTGCGCTCGGGCTCCAGGCCTTCGTCGACGGTCCCGCGCAGCGAGACCGGCGGGGCGAAGCGGACGATGGTGTCGCGGCCGTTGAGCAGGATCGCCAGCAAGCGGCGGAAGCGCCCGACCAGCGCCCAGTTTTCGGAGAACAGCACCGCGAACCAGCCGCTCTGCTTGTCCGGGGCGCGGCCGACGAAGATCGATACCGGCACCAGGTGCACGTCCAGGCCCGGGTTGGCGCGGTGCGCCTGCAGCAGCTTGGCCAGCGAATCGGAATGGGTCTTGGCGCCACGCTGTTCGGGCAGCAGCATGTTGTTGCTGGAGCGGCGTGACAGCGCCACGTAGGCGCGCTTGCGCCCGGTCGGGTCACCGGCCAACGGCACCAGCGGCGAAGGCAGGCCAGCATCGCGGCAGGCCTTGTCCAGGATCAGCGCGTTGGACAGACCGTAGTCCTCCAGAACGTACACCACCGGGCGGCCGTCGTTGTAGTCGCCGGGTTGCTCGGGCTCGATCTTCAGGCCCAACCAGGGCTCGATCAGCTTGCCCAGCAGGCGCGACCACAGCGGGCGACGCGCAGCACGGGCCGCAGGCGACGGGCGCGCGGAAGCGCCCGGCACGATGGCAGCAGGAGTGGCGGGCGTCGCGTTGGCGTCGTCCGGCGGCAGCAGTTCACCCTGATCGGGCTGGGATTTCTGTTTCGACATCGGCGCCATTATGGCTTAGCCGCCGCTGCCGCGTTGTCTGCTGTTTCCGGGTCTGGGACTTCGGTCGCCTGCAGGGCATCGGCCTTGGCCTGTTCGGCAGTGCGCGCAGCCACCAGCACCGCGTCCACATCACTGAGCGTACGAGCCAGATACCAGCGTTTGTCATGGCGCACCAAGGCCACTTCAAGATCCAGTTCCTTGCCAGCCAACGGGTACTGCACGCGTACGGTGGCGCGGTCGCCGTTCTGTGAGACCAGGCCGGTACGCATCTGCTCCACGCTTTCATCCAGCTTCAGGCCATAGGACGCCAGCACCTGTTTGCTGGCCGCGGCGAACGGGCCGAGTTTCTGCAAAGTGCCGGTCATGCCGGCCTGCTGGAAGTCCTGATCACTGGCCAGGCCGGTGGCACGGGCAGCAGTAGTGAGGGCGGCAATCGAAGTCTGCGCCAACTTCGGGTCCGGCAGCGGCGCGGCCTGGGCCCAGTCGCTGAGCGCGGTGACCAGTTGCACGTAGTGCGCACGTTCGGCCGCGTTGTAGTCACCTTGATGGCTGATGTACTGCACGCCGAACAGGCCCAGCGAATGCGCGGCCTGCCGCACGGCGGCGGTCTGGCCCTCCAGCTGCGCCTTGAAGGCGCGCTGCAGTTTGCGCTCGGCATCCGGCTCCGACAGCGCGGCCAGGAGCTCGGGCAGTTTTTCGTCCAAGGGCAGCTCGGTCAGCGGCCAACGGCTATGGCCCTGCGCCCAGGCGGTTTCCAGTTCGGCGTACTGGGCCGGCGGCACCGCCGCGCGGGCATAGCCGACCAGGTCGTTGTTGCGCAGGTACTGGCTCAGCTGGCGCACCGCCGCAGCCGGCTCGGTGGCGGCACCGGGCAAGGGCTCGGCATTGCGCTTGCAGGCCGCCAACAGCGCTACCAGGCAAACCGAAGCCAAGATGATGGTGTGGCAACTGCGTAGTGAACGGCGTTGCATGGCGGCGGCGATCCTCCCGTAGGCCAAGCATCTTGATGCCTGCCCGGTGACAGCAGCAAGCACGGCCGTCACGGCGCCGAAGGGCCGCAGGGATGTGGGCAATTGCCCCCACCAGCGCCTTTCTCGGTTTTCCGATCCCGGAATAAAAAAAGAGGCCGCCCCGTTGCCGGTGACAGACCCCTCAAACCGACGTGAAGCCGGTAGACATGTTTGACGCATCGCCGGCAGAGCCGGACGAGACGTAGCCTACGCGCCGGCTTCAGTTAATGCAATACTTCATGAACAATATGATAAGTCATTGATTTCATTTGAATGAATCGGCAATTTCAAGTTGCATTGCCAATGCTGCAGCACGCGGGTCGGCAGCCAGACGGATGGGCCGGCCGACGACAATCGCGTCGGCGCCGTCGGCAAAGGCCTGGGCCACGCCCACGGTGCGCTGCTGGTCATCGCCCACCGGACCGCCGGGGCGGATGCCGGGGCAGACGATGGAGAAACCCTGACCAGTCGCTGCGCGGATCGGCGCAGCTTCCTGACCGGAGGCGATCACGCCGTCGATGCCGGCGCGCTGTGCGGCCAGGGCGCGCTCGACCACCACGTCCACCGGCTCACGGTCGATACCCATCTGCGCCAGATCCGGCCGCCCCATCGAAGTCAGCACGGTTACCGCCAGCAGGCGCATCTCCGAGCTGTTGGCAGCAGCGGCGGCTTCCATCATGCCGGGGTGCCAGCCGTGGATGGTGCAGTAGCTCACCGGCCACTGCGACAGGCGCTTGATCACGCCGGCAATGGTGGCCGGAATGTCGAAGAATTTCAGGTCGACGAACACGCGCTTGTCGCGCTTGGCCAGTTCGTCGAGCACGTCGAAGTACTCGCCCGAGGCCAGCAGCTCCATGCCGATCTTGTAGAACGACACGGCATCGCCGAGCTTGTCCACCCACTCGATGGCTTCGGCCTTGCCGGGCACATCCAGGGCGAAGATCAGGCGCTCGTCATTGCGCAGCGGCAGCGGTGCGCGGCTCATCGGGCCACCTCCAGCGCTTCACGCTTTGCCCCGTTGCGCAGGTCCGCCGGCAGCGACCAGGCATTGTTGATGGCCGCACCTTCCCAACCGCCGTAGGTGGGGTTGGACAGGATCCACCAGCGCGAGCCGATCCAGCCCTGGTACTTGTCCAGCAGCACGTCGCGCGCGGCCAGGCTGTTGTCCTCGACCTGCAGGAAATCGGTGAACTGGTCGCCCACCTGCATCAGCACGCGGTAGTTCTGCGCCACCAGCTGGCGGCGGCAGGCCTTTTCGCTGCCGTGTTCAGTACAGCCCGGCACCGGCGTGCCCAGGCCCAGATAGACGCTGTCATCGGCGACAGGGAAGCCAACCTGGCGCAGGTTGGCGATGGTGGCGTCCTTCATCGCCGCAGTGCGGTTGCTGATGTAGATCATGGTCACGCCCTTGGCTGCAGCGGCCTGTGCGAACTGCACCGCGCCGGGCACCGGCTGCGCCTTGCGCTCATCCACCCAGGCTTCCCAGGTCGCGTCGTTGTAGCTGCTGCCGTCACGCACCAGCCGCGCCTGGTAGGGCGAGTTGTCGAGCACGGTCTCGTCCACATCCACCACCACCGCCGGCTTCAGCTTGGCCGATTGGTGCTTGCCGCCCTCTTCCGGCAACAGCGCGGTCCAGCTGCCATCGGCAAGCGCCGCGTCGAGCTGGGCGCCGGCCAGCTTCCAGGTCTGCAGTGCGCTGGCCCGGTATTCCTGCGAACGCTGTACCCACAGCACGGCATTGAGGTTGTCGTTGGGGGCATTGGTCGGGGCGACGACGGCATCGGCCGGGGCCGGCGAAACGCGGCTAAGCGGCGCGGTCGAGCTGCAGGCAGCCAGCGACAGCACGGTGCCGGCCAGCAGGGTAAGGGCGGGGAATCGGGACATGAGCAACTACCGGGAATCTTTGAAAACCGCGCAAGTTTACCGGCTCCCTGCTTTGCCCGCCTTGCCGGGCTGAAGCAGGAGCTAAAACCGGGGTCAGAGTGGGTTTCGCTCCGAAACCCCACCCTGACCCCGGTTTTAGCCGCAATTTCCGCTCTCAGCTATGCTTGCGCCCCCTAGCACCACCAGAGCCTCAATCGTGACCGACGCCAGCCAGACCCCCGATTTTCCCATCCTCGACGCCGCCCAGGCGCGCGTGCTGGGCTGCCTGATCGAGAAGGAGGCCACAACCCCGGACACCTACCCGCTCACGGTCAATGCCGCCCAGGTGGCCGCCAACCAGAAAACCGCGCGCGAGCCGGTGATGAATCTGGACCCCGGCAAAGTGCAGCACGCACTGCGCCAGTTGGAGACGCTGGGCCTGGTGCGCCAGCACTTCGCCTCGCGCGCCGACCGTTACGAACACCTGACCGGCCCCAAGCTCGACCTGCCGCGCCAGCAGGTTGCCCTGCTCGGCTTGTTGCTGCTGCGTGGCCCGCAAACCGCCGGTGAGCTGACCACCCGCAGCGAGCGCATGGCCAAGTTCGCCGATGCCGCCGACCTGCGCCACCAGCTGGAACGCATGCAGCAACGCGGCCTGGTTGTGCAGCTGCCGCGCGGCTCCGGCCAGCGCGAAGACCGCTTCATGCACCTGCTGTGTGGTGCGGTGGATGTGGATGCCTTGGCGGCGCAGTACCGCGCGCCGTCGGGTTCTGCCGCCACGGTCGACAACAGCGCCTTGGAAGAGCGCGTGCAGCAGCTGGAAACCACCGTCGCTGCCCTGCAGGAACAGCTGGCCGCGTTGCAGGAGCAGCTGGGCGGCTGAGCCGGCTCAGTCTTTTGGCGTGTTGACGAACAGCAGCAGCTGTTCGTCCTCGCCCGGCAGCACCACCATGCCGCCATCAGCGAAGCCAAGCTTCTCCAGCAAGGCTACCGAGCGCGCATTGCCCTGCGACACGATCGCACGCAGTTCGCCCAGGCCCAGCGTGCTGCGCGCGTAATCGAGCACGCCCTGCACCGCTTCGCGCGCATAGCCTTGTCCCGTATACGGCGACAGCAAGGCATAACCAACATCGGCACTTGGCAGGCCCGGTCGCCGCACCAAACCGGCATTGCCCAGCCAGGCCCCATCGCTGCGGCGTTCAATCGCATACATGCCGAAGCCATGCGCGGCATAGCTGCCGAAGGTGTGCTTGCGCACGTATTCGCGGGCTTCCTCCACGGTGCGAACGCCGCGATCACCGATGAACTCGTGGAAGCCCGGCTCGTTGAGCAGCTGCAACATTGCGGCGGCATCGCCGTCGTCATCACGCAGCAGGCGCAGTTGCAGGCGTTCGGTCTGGATCAGGGACATGGTGGGCTCGGTTTTCGCCCCCTCCCTTTTGCGTAGCAAAGGGGAGGGTTGGGGAGGGGTGCTTTTGGTTTTTGCCGGTAAAGCCCCTTGCCGAGCATGGCTCGGCACTACCGCCGCCCCTTTGACTGAGGGACCGCTGGGGGCTGTTAGCAGTGAGCCCAATCAAAGCGCAAAACCCAGAGCCAAAGCTACCCCCTCCCGGCCCACTCCTTGGCTTCGCCAAAGGAGAGGGGCGAAGCATCAATCAAACAGCGCTTGAATCGCTGCCAATCCGGCCTTCGCCCGCTCCTGCTTGTGCGCTGCATCGGCGACCGGGTCCGCGCCATCGCGCTGGATCTCGCCGGCCGGAATCTCGTCGAAAAACCGGCTGGGCTTGAGCCGGATATGCTCACCAAACTTGCGCGTCAATCGACTGAAGCTCATCCACAGCTGGATCTTGGCGCGGGTGATGCCCACATATAGCAGGCGTCGTTCTTCCTGCAGATTGCCTTCATCCAGGCTGACCTGATGCGGCAGCACGCCGTCCTCGCAGCCAACGATGAACACGTACGGGAACTCCAAGCCCTTGGACGCATGCAGCGTCATCATCCGCACCTGGTTGCCACCGTCGTCCTTGTCGTTGCGCGAGATCAGTGCCAGTTGCGCGGCCATGTCGGCGGCGCTGGCACCACGCGGACCGCTCTCGAACCACGAAGCCAGTTCTTCCAGATTGTTGGCGCGACGCTCGTAGCCGGCAGTGTCCTTGGCCGCATTCCGCAGTTCGGCCAACATCCCCGAATCCTTGGACACGCGGCGCACCAGATCGCCCGAGCTCATGCCACGCATATCCAGCCGCAGCGCGCGCAGGATGTCGGTGAACTTGCTCAGGCTGTTGGCCGCACGCGGAGTGAGCTGTGCAAGCGCGCCCATGCTTTCGGCGGCCTGTGCCATCGGAATGTCCTTCTCCGACGCCAGCTCCGCCAACTTGGCCAGTGTGCTTGCGCCGACATCGCGCTTGGGCGACTGCACTGCACGCATGAAGGCGGTGTCGTCGTCCGGATTCACGATCAGCCGCAGCCAGGCCAGCGTGTCCTTCACTTCCTGCCGTTCCAGGAACACCGTGCCACCGTTGAGGTGATACGGCACGCCGACCAGCTGCATCGCTTTTTCCAAGGGCCGCGACTGGAAATTGCCGCGGAACAGGATGCAGAAATCACTCCACGGAATCTTGCGATTGGTGGCGAGGAAGTGGATCTCAGAGGCGACTTTTTCAGCCTCATGTTCACTGTTACGGCATTCCCAGACGCGGATACGCTCACCGTCGGCCTGATCCGACCACAAGGTCTTCAGATGCTCGTGCGGGTTGTGCGCGATCAAGGCGTTGGCCGCACGCAGCACGCGATTGGAGCAGCGGTAATTCTGTTCCAGCTTGATGATCTGCAGCGCCGGGTAATCCACTCCCATCTGCTGCAGGTTTTCAGGATTGGCACCGCGCCAGGCATAGATCGATTGATCGTCATCGCCGACGCAGGTGAAATTGCCAGCGGGCCCGGCCAGCTGCTTGAGCAACCGGTACTGGGCATCGTTGGTATCCTGGCATTCGTCGACCAGCAGATAGCCGATGCGCTCGCGCCAGGCCAGGGCGATATCCGGGTTTTCTTCCAGCACCTGCACGGGCAGGCGGATCAGGTCATCGAAATCGACCGCATTGAACGAGGTCAAACGGGTCTGGTACAGCTCGTAGACCATCGCCGCGTCTTTCTCGCGGTTGCTGCGCGCCGCCGCCATTGCCTGCGCGGGCGACAGCCCGGAGTTCTTGGCCCGCGAGATCAGGTTCTTCATGTCCTCGATGTCGTCGGGCTTGGCGTTGGTACCGCCCAGCAGATCCTTGATCTGCGCGCCGGCATCGTCGGCATCGAAAATGGAGAAACTGCGCTTCAGCCCCACGTGTTCATGTTCGATCTGCAGGAACTTCAGGCCCAGCGCATGGAAGGTACAGATGGTGACTTCAGCCGCGTCCTCGGCGCGCAGGCGCTTGGCCACACGCTCGCGCATTTCCTTGGCCGACTTGTTGGTAAAGGTGATCGCGGCGATACGGCGGGCCGGGTAGCGGCGAATGCCGATCAGATGGGCGATTTTCTCGACGATCACGCGCGTCTTGCCGCTACCAGCACCAGCCAGCACCAGCAGAGGACCTTCGGCATGTACAGCCGCCGCGCGTTGGGGGGGATTGAGGGAGTCCAGCATGAACGCCGCGAATGACAACCAATGGGAATTCTACCGGCAATTGGAAGTGGTAGCCTGTCGGAACCTAAGGACGCGGGGCTCGACATGAACAGGATGTGGGCTATTGGGCTGGCGATACTTGCAACTGCTCCCGCAATGACTCTCGCTGCCAATCGTGCGACTGCACAGCCGGCGGACCAGCCGGAGAAAATCAACGCGGATTTCGTGGCTTCAGGGTTCCTTTCGTCTCACCCTGACGTTCTCTATCGGCAGTTTGGCCTGGATCTGCTGCATCGCGGACAGCATGAAAGAGGTATCAATGCCCTCTTGCGCGCCGCCCGCTATGCTGACAAACCTTCCCAGGCAGTGATCGCCGAAGGTTACTGGCAGGGCCAGTTCGGATTGCCCCGAGACCCATCCGCCGCCTATGCCTGGATGGACCTTGCAGCTGAGCGCGGTTACCCCGAACTGCTGGTACTGCGCGAGAGGTACTGGATCGCCCTTAGCGAGAACGAGCGCTCCCGTGCCCTAGAACTTGGTCCCTCCATTTACATGCAGTACGGCGACGATGTGGCCAGACCAAAATTGGCTAAAGTGCTACAGCGCGGGATTCGCGAGGTGACAGGTAGCAGGACAGGGTTCGGCGGTAATTTGACCATCGTCGGGTCGCTTCCAGGAGGCGGCAGTGGTGCCCCCACAGTGATGAATGAAACCACCATGGTGCCAAGCACCCTTATTCCCGGCAGCAAGTTCTATGCCCCAGCGCTCTGGCAACCTCGACTCTACTTCCAGCAGCAGGATAAGGACTGGAGGGATCGACTTGGCCCATCGTTGTATCCCAACATCACGATTGGCGCCCCCACCATGGCCCGATGATGCCGCGCATCACCCACCATCGGATTCTGCAGGTACCCGCCGTGCAGCAATTCGGAGCTGATTGGTAAAATGGAGTATGGCCAAGCTCTATTTCTACTATTCGGCGATGAACGCCGGCAAGACCACAACCCTGCTGCAGTCCGCGCACAACTACCGCGAGCGCGGCATGCGGGTTGCCCTGCTAACCCCGCACCTGGACCACCGCGCCGGCACCGGCGTGGTCGCCTCACGGATCGGCCTGCAGGCTGAAGCGACCACCTTCGAGCGCGATACCGACCTGGAAAAGCTGATCCAGCAGGACATTGCCGCCCACGGCAAGCTCGGCTGCGTACTGGTGGACGAGGCCCAGTTCCTGAGCAAATCACAGGTCTGGCAGCTGTCCGAGGTGGTCGACCAGCTGCGCATTCCGGCCTTGTGTTACGGGCTGCGCACCGATTTCCGTGGCGAACTGTTCGAAGGCAGCCAGTACCTGCTGGCCTGGGCCGACGAGATGCAGGAGATCAAGACCATCTGCCACAGCGGCAAGAAGGCGACGATGACCGTGCGCGTGGACGAGAACGGCTTTGCCGTGCAGGACGGCCCGCAGGTGGAGATCGGCGGCAACGACCGCTATGTGTCGGTGAGCCGGGCCGAGTTCAAGAAAATCACCCGGGGCGAGGGGCGCATTGACCCGATGCAGGCGCCGTTGCCGTTGTGACGCAGTCCCTTCTCCCGCGTGCGGGGTTAAGAACAGGCGTTTACGAGCCATAGGCTCGTAACTGTTCGTACGCCCCGCGTGCTACGCGGGGCCGGGGCGCGGAGCGAGGTGCCCCGAAGGGGCGGATGAGGGGGAGCTTTTAGCGCTTAATGTCTGCTCGCCAAGAGCTTGCCCTCACCCCAACCCCTCTCCCGCAGGCGGGAGAGGGGCTTCAAACAAAGCCCTAAGCAAAGGCCTCAAGCCTCAATACAACGTCCGCTCCGGCGCACCAGCCGCCGGCGGGGTGTACTGGTACAACCACGTCTCGGTCAGGGTCTTGCCGCCGCTGCGCAGGTACAGGCGCACGTCGATCTGCTCGGTGCTGCCTTCCGGCGGTACCAGGTCGAACATGGCGCGGTAGCCCTTGATCTCACGCAGCGGGCGCGCAGAAACAACTTCGGTACGACCACGACTGGTCTCCACCACCGCTTCCACTTCCCCCTTGTCGATCAGGCTGGCCAGTTCGCCGCCTTCGAAATCGACGGCAAAACGCCACGAGAAATACTCGCGCTTCTTGCCGATGATGCCGCCCAGGCCGGTGCGGCTGGCCACGCAATGGGCAAGCGGCGGACGTGCCGGCGGCTCGGCGCCCCAGTACAGGCGGTAGCCAACCAACAGCTCCTGACCTGGCTGCGGCTTGGCCTTGGGGTTCCAGAAGGCGACGATGTTGTCGAAGGTTTCATCGACGGTGGGAATCTCCACCAGCTGCACCGAGCCTTCGCCCCATTGCCCCTTGGGTTCGATCCACAGGCAGGGACGCTTCTCGTAGAACACGCCGTCGTCCTGGTAATGATCGAAGTTGCGGTCACGCTGCAGCAGACCAAAGCCGCGCGGGTTGTTGTCGACGAACATGTTGAAGCGCAGGTTGGCCGGGTTGCACAGCGGCCGCCAGATCCACTCGCCGGCACCGTTCCACATCGACAGACCGTCGGTGTCGTGGATCTCCGGGCGCCAATCCCAATCCATGCGGCGGTCGTTCTCGCCTACCTGGTACATGCTGGTGCACGGCGCGATGCCGAGCCGTTCGATTTCCTTGCGCGGATACAACGCGCTGTCGATATCCATCAGCAGTACATCGCCATTGGTGATGGCGAAGCGATAGGCACCGGCAACGCTGGGCGAATCCAGCAGTCCATAGACAACCAGCGTGTCCGAGTCGGCTGACGGCTGCTCCAGGTAATAGGCGATGAAGTCCGGGAACTCCTCCGGGCGGCCCATGCCGGTATCGATGGCCAGACCGCGTGCCGATTGCCCGTACTGGCCTTCCTTGCCTACCGCGCGGAAATAGCTGGCGCCGAGGAAGGCGGCGAAGTCACGGTCAGTATCGCTGCGGGTATTGAGGCGGAAGCCGGCAAAGCCGAGGTCGGCCGGCAACTCACCATCGTGGATGCCACTCTTGCCGTAGTTGAAGGCCGCGCCGTCGTAGGCCAGTTCCTGCGCCTTGCCATCGACCACGTCGAACATGCGCACCGGCGAATGGAAGTACAGGCCGAGGTGGAAGAACTTCGCCTGGAACTTGCCGGGCTGGTCAGCCCACAGCGCATGATCCTGGCGATAGCTGATGGACTGGTACTGATCCCAGTCGAGCTTCTCCAGCGCGCCCGGCAGGGTGCGCTTGTGGCTCTTGTACGGCGCCTGCGCCAGCGCGCGGGCCTGGCCCTTGAGGGTGGCGAAGTCGAAAGGCTGCGGCTGGCCCAGACGACGCAGGCCCAGTTGGGCCGGTTTGCCGGCCGCGCAGGCCGTAAAGGCCGGAAGACCAAAGGCCGCCAGGGCGGCAGCGGCGTTGCGCAGGAAGTCGCGTCGTTGCATGGAAAGGCAGGCCGGTAGGGGACCGCAGCATGGTAGGCGCAATTACGTGAATCGACAGCCTTGGACGGTCGGCGGATGAACATATGCTTCAGCCAACCGGCGAGAAGCCAACCCCTCCCCAGCCCTCCCCTTGCCTATGGCAAAGGGAGGGGCAGAAACAGGTAGTGCCGAGCCATGCTCGGCAGAGGCTCTACCGGTCCAGCCTCAGCGCCGCATGACCGCGCTCTACCGACAAGCACCAGCCAACTGCAACGCCGCCGCATGCGCGCACAGGAACCCACGCTGCGCCGCTGCGTCATCACCACCCTCCCATTGCAACAGGGTCCATTGCTCAGCTGCCTGCATCCGCTCCCCGGCTTGCAGCTCACGGTAAGGCGCGTGCACTTCCATCTCCAGCAGCCCTTCAGCGATACCGCCGGCATCCAGATACAGCTCGACCTGGGCCTGCCCAGGATGGATGGCGGCGCGCGGCTGTTTCTCAAAGCGGATGATCAAGGCCTGGCTGCCATTGAAGCCGGCCATCCAGCCCACCGTCGGCTGCACGAACCATTTGCCACGCGGACCCATGCTGCTGGCGTCGGCATGCAGCACCAGCATGCCGTCCTCGAAGTGATGGTCCGGCATGCCCGGATCGGGCGCACCTTCGACACGGATATCGCTGGCCATGCTGACCGGCACGAACACGCGGGTACCGGAATGGACGCGGGTGTTGAACCATAGGTCCCAGCTGACCGGCGTATCACGGATGTTCTGGCCGCTGACCTGCAGCTGCACGGTATCGGCGCGCTCGGGGTCAAGCCGGAATGTCTTCTCCAATTGCATGCCGGTCACCGGGCTGGCTGCACCGCGCAGACGCAGCTGGTCAGCATCGCGTTGCAACCATTGCGCAGGGGCGAGCGACAGCCAGGGATCCGGTGGCCAGTTGGCGGCAGCTGCTCGGCGCTCGGTATTGAGCTGCTGGTGCAGCCACCACTCCGATTGCGGGCCAACCCAGACGTCATGACCGAGATAGGCGATGTCATCGCTGCTGGCGTTTACCGCCGGATTGGCTTGCGTACTGACCGCTGTACCTACCCGCAGGAAGTTCGGCTCACCGTTGCGCTGCAGGGACAGCACCCGACCACCGAAGGCCGAGGTCAGCTGCAATTGCAGCTCCTTGCTTTCGAGAGTGGCGTAACGCTCGTCTGCTGGAGTGCGCGGTTGAGCGGCCGCCAAGGAGGGCAGCAACAGCAGGCAGAACGTCATTCGGTGATGCAGCTGCATTGGGTGCTCCCCTCGGGCCAGTGGGGATCATGGCAGAGCTTGCAGCGGCCCGCGGCTCTTGTAGTGCCGAGCCATGCTCGGCAGAGGCATTACCGGTAAAGCTCCTGCCGAGCATGGCTCGGC